>CAZFLB010000228.1:0-15838 GCA_964518945.1 uncultured Acidobacteriota bacterium
CAATCTCATTTTGCCCTCCATCACCACGCGTAAGGGTAAGTAAGGAGGAGCGTATTCCTAATCCACGACTCAACATTACAAGTAATCCATTATCTTCGTCATCTGGATGAGCAGCTGTGTGGAGAAATGTAGTACCGGTTCCCAGCTTTCGGAGTTGGAGTGCGAGACCTGACGCGCCGCGTTCCTCAGGGATCGGTTCAAGCTGTCCGAAACACATGCTGATAGACAAGAAAAAAACTATTGAAGTGTTGATAGATAGTTCCCGCATTCAAAGGAGCATAGTGAGCGTCTCGTTTTATGTCAAAAACTTTTTAGCCTGCGACCTTTGTTTTTCTGCTCGGGAGTCGACGGATGGTTTGGAGGATCCTTATAATCTGGTTCATGAGTGTGAAATTTGATGTCTAAAGATGTTGGGCGCCGAGAATCGTTATTTAGGAATTGGAAATTTCTGTATATTTTCGTCATTGTGAATACTCTCGCTGTATATATACTTCTCGTTTTATTTTCAGCTTACGCTCGGTAATGCATCCCATAGATTGGATTGTAGTTTTAGTCTATTTTGCGGCCATAGTTTCTATCGGCTGGTATACCGGTCGTGGAAATCAAAGCATTGAAGACTTCTTCTTAGCTAGGCGGTCGATGCCATGGTATGCCATTGGCCTATCGGTGATGGCAACACAGGCCAGTGCGATTACTCTCGTCGGCACGACCGGTCAGGGTTACGTTGATGGCATGCGCTTTATCCAAATTTACTTCGGCTTACCGATAGCGATGGTCATTCTTTGTGTGACACTAGTTCCTTTTTTTTACCGGGCAAAGATATTTACTGCCTATGAGTACCTTGAAGAACGATTTGATACCAAAACCAGAAGTCTGACGAGCTTTTTGTTTCTTCTCGGAAGAGGACTTTCAGATGCTGTTGTTATTTATGCACCTTCTGTTGTTCTTTCGATTGTCTTCGGGATCGATGAGACGTTAATCATTATACTGATTGGCCTTGGTGCCACACTCTATACTGCTGCTGGTGGTATGCGTGCTGTTATGTGGGTGGAAATGTGGCAGATGATGGTTATTTTTCTTGGAATTCTTTTTTGCCTAGGTGCTGTTATTACTGGGTTGCCTGAATCGATATCTCTAATCGATGCTATTCGTATAGCTGGCGCAACTGGTCGAACTGAGACTGTGGATTTCAATTTCGACCCGAAAGTGACGTATACGTTTTGGAGTGGATTGTGTGGCGGTATTTTTTTAATGCTTTCGTACTTCGGGACTGATCAAAGTCAAGTTCAACGCTATCTGACAGCGCGTTCTTTAGCTGAGAGTCGTTTGGCGCTTTTGTTTAGTGCAGTTCTGAAAATACCAATGCAGTTTGTAATTTTGCTTACGGGAGTTCTGTTGTTTGTACATTATCAATTTGAAAAGCCCCCAATAATATTTAATCCGGTTGCTTTTGAAAGGCTTGCTGCAAAAGAGGATTTGAGCCAGCTTGAAGAAACGTACGACATAGCATTTGAGGAACGCAAATCAGCTGCAGAATCATTTGCACTTTCTTTCGATACAGAAGCTGAAGCGCCAGCACGTGAAAAATTTAGAGAAGCAAATTCCCGATTTTCAAAAACTCGTCACCAGTTCCTGGAGATCGCAATCGAAAAGGATATTTTAACATCTGATACTAACTATATTTTCCCGTCTTTCGTACTTAAAACTCTTCCAGTTGGAGTTGTTGGACTGATTCTTGTAGCTATTTTTGCTGCTGCGATGTCTACTGTTGAATCTGAATTGACATCGTTATCAACAGTAACGATAGTAGATTTTTATCGTCGCTATTGGAAACCTAACGCTGAGGATTCCCACTACTTGATTTTAAGTCGAGTAGCAACAGTGTTTTGGGGAGTATTTGCAACGATGTGTGCACTCTATATGGGGCAACTTGGGTCTGCGATCGAGGCCGTAAACGTAATTGGGTCAAATTTTTACGGCCCTATTCTGGGTGTTTTTTTTCTAGCTATCTTTACTAGACGGACCACCAGTAACGGTGCATTTGTTGGTATTGTGATAGCAATTATTTCGGTACAGTTGACTTCGCAGTTTACAGAAATTTCATATTTATATTACAACTTAGTAGGCTCGGTTGTTTCAGTTGTCTCTGGATATACTTTTAGTTGTGTTTCTTCTGTGTATAGAAGATGTTGGTAAAACAAGATCTATTCTTCTGGCTCAGATGAGCCAAGGTTCTTTAGAATGAAATGCAAGTAATGTATTAGCAGTGTTCGATAAGTAACACTGGTTTTTGTGTAGTAACACGGTAGGAAAGTCTTGGTCACTTTAGTCGGCGTGGCATTTTTACACAGATATTTGCTTCCCTCGTTTTTATTAGGAAGGCCTACGCTATAATTCGCTCCCTGACATGAACCGATTTGCGGACCTCGCCCAGTATTTTCAGGCACGTGTAAGTGCATTGATGACCAAGAACGAAAATCAGATTTTTATGGTCCTAACTCTCGTTATAGGTGCCACTGTTGGCCTCGTTATTGTTGGATTCATTGTCATTACCGACAGTCTGGAGCAAATTCTTTACAAGGAGGGAAGCGACTCTTGGCGATTGTTATTGACGCCTATTTTGGCAACCCTTATTGCTGGTGTTCTGATCTTCCGATTTTTCCCTGAGGCTAGGGGTAGTGGCGTGCCGCAAACCAAAGCGACCATGTTTGCAGTACGGGCATTCAAACCGATGCGAAGTGCTATGGGAAAGTTCATAGTTTCTTCTCTCACTCTTGCTAGCGGTATTACTTTAGGGCGTGAAGGACCGAGCGTTCAGATTGGTGGTGGCCTTGCTGTTGCCATCGGTCGATTCTTTGGCTTCACAGGAAAAAGAATTCAGATGCTCGTTCCGGTTGGAGCTGCAGCTGCTCTTGCCGCTGCATTCAATACTCCGATTGCTGCTGTCCTATTCGCACTTGAAGAAATCGCAGGTAACCTCCATGCCCCGATTCTCGGATCGATAGTTATAAGTGCCGCAACGTCTTGGCTTGTGCTACGGATGCTTTTAGGGGATGAGCCCTTATTCGCTGTTCCGGATTATGAAATCGTACATCCGACAGAGTTCTTAATTTATGCACTTTTAGGCATAATCGGCGGTTTTGTGTCGGTTTTATTTGTCAAAGGCATGTTGTATTTACGAGAGCATTTTCTCAAAATGCCTCGTAAGACACTTTGGTTACAACCTGCGGTTGGGGGGTTGTTGGTTGGTGTCTTAGCTGTCGCCCTTCCGGGTATTTTCCACTTTGGATACAGAACGGTAGGTGAAGCTCTCAACGGAGAGTTGCCACTTATTCAAATGGCAGTTCTTGTGCTGCTGAGCGTTTGTGCTACGTCTGTGTGCTATGCATCTGGAAATGCCGGTGGAATATTTGGACCGAGTCTATTTATTGGGGCTATGGTCGGTGGTACTGTTGGGAGTTTGGCAAATACCTTTTTCCCAGACTACACAGCTACGTCTGGCGCCTATGCTCTGGTTGGTATGGGTACAACTTTTGCTGGAATTCTGCGGGTTCCCATGGTTTCTGTGATCATGATTTTTGAAATTACACAGAACTACACAATTATTGTGCCGTTAATGATCTCAAATCTGATCAGCTTTTTTGTTTCGCTTCGCTTACAACGAAAACCAATTTATGAAGCCCTTGCATTGCAAGAAGGTATCCACTTGCCGACGTCAGAGAGTACAAAAAGACACTTGCAAGTTCGGGTCGCCATGCGCCCACCTCATGAAACATTCACACCAGATATGACAATACAGACTTGCCTAGATCGGGCTGGTCACAGTAGCTGGCGGGCATGGCCAGTTATAGGAAAAGATGGATTATGGGGAATTGTCTCACTTCAGGAACTAGAAATTGCGCATGAACAAAGTGGTGGCGACGTGAGAGTTAGTAATCTATTGGATTCACAAGTTTTTCCTCACCTCCATACAGATCATTCACTTGACCTTGCTCTAGAGCGTATGGGTAAAACTGGCTACGATTTACTTCCAGTGGTCAGTAGAACCAATGTGCATGATATAGAAGGAGTTTGCTCCATTGTTGATGTGCTACGTGCGTTCGGAGTGCACGGAGAAAGTCGTTTCGATTCAGAAAAATCTAGTGTCGGCAGTGGTGGTACATCGTCATGAAAGCAGTTGTTCATCGAGTCTCTTCAGCGAGTGTGGATGTGAACGATCAATGTATTGGTAGGATCGAAAGAGGGGTCTTGGTGTTACTTGGGGTTGCTCGTGGCGATTCGCTTGATGATGCAAGGTGGATGGCAAAGAAAATTGTTTCTCTACGTATCTTTGACGACGAGGAGAAAAAGATGAATTACTCACTTCAGGAGGTTCGCGGTGCACTGCTTGCCGTATCACAGTTTACTCTCTTTGCCGACACTAATAAGGGTCGTAGGCCGTCGTTTGTTTCGGCTGCTCCACCGGAGGCTGCTTCAATAGTCTATAGTTGCTTTCTTGAAACAGTTGAAGCCTTGGGTGTTACTACAGCTAGAGGTGAATTCCAGGCACACATGCAGGTTTGCCTTGTGAACGATGGCCCAGTCACTATCCTGTTGGATACAAAAAAATGAATACAATTTTACTTGTCTTTACAATTCTTCCTGTCCTTCCTGTTTCTGAACAAAAAGAAGAGAGCTTCTCGCGACTTTTTGCTGCGACAGAAAGGGGTTCCTATATTAGTTACAGTTGGGGTGAGCAATGGGAACGTTTGCGAAGTGAGGTTCGTGGTTATAGTGAAAGCCTAACAACGTTTGCTTGTTTGGGACCTGTAGTGTTTACAGGTGGAACGGAGGGTTTGTTCGTTTCAAGAGATTATGGTGAAAGTTATCTTCGAGTAGAAACCTTTCCAGGAAACGAAGTTACTACTATAACGACAGCTCGATTGTTTGAATTGGAACCGGTGATTCTAGTCGGGACAACTTCAGGTATTTATCGATCGATGGATGGTGGAACAAAATGGAATCAAATTGGCTCGACACAACTTCAAGGAATAATTCATGAAATAAAGTGGCCAGGTCCGGAGTTATTTGTTGCTAGTGATGATGGACTTTATATGTCGACTGATATTGGCGAGAGCTGGAAAAAACTTGGAAGTGATTTGCCGGCAAGAGCATTTCTTTCTATTGCACTCTCGCGGTTCTTTTTGGCAGATCCGAAAATTTTTGTCGGTTCTAAGGAGGCAGGACTGTACCGCAGTAGCGATGGGGGCTACAACTTCGAAAGATTAGGGGGAAAAGAACAAAAGTTTTTCATGGTGAACGCACTGTTTTGGTGGAAAAGACTTTTGATGGTTGGAACTAATAGAGGCTTGTATCTTTTGGATAATGCTAATGATAACTTGGTTCAAGTGGAATCTCTGCGCGATCGAGAAATCTTATCGATCTTGGTACCTGCCCCAGAGGCAGTGCAGAGTGATATCCTTTTGGGAACAGACGCAGGTGTTTTTAAGAGTTCTGACGGTGGTCAATTTTTCAAGCCTGTACACAATGGGTTGGGGACTCCCAGAGTTATAGAACTCAGTACCTTCCCTATATTTGCTCAGAATAGGGAACTTTCCCGCTAACTTGGTTAGTGCGGGATTTATTATATAAATGACCCCGGGAGTTCAATGGCTTCTTATTACTGAGGGAGCGTTGGGAGCACTTGCTTTTATTTGGGCTATCCAAAGTGATTCGGTGATTTCCTACAGTTTCGATCTTCATTCACTGTTTACGGGTGTTTGGATGGCGCTACTCCTTACAGCGATAAACTTTGGATTATTTTTTTTTGGTCGCCGTTTTGATTTTGCAGAACCGGTTTATAAGCTTTTTGAAGACGAGGTCTTTCCTTCTTTAGGTAAAGCTTCAGTGGGGAGTTTACTACTCATTGCAATAGTAGCTGGGTTTTCCGAAGAGTTGTTGTTTAGAGGGATGCTTCAACCGCGGATGGGACTTGTTGCGGCAAGTACTTTGTTTGGTTTTTTGCATGGTCCCGATTACAGGCTTTGGCCACTTGCACTTTGGGCTGCTCTGGTCGGGGGATTATTGGGGTTGGTTTATGAAGAAACGGAAAATATAGTAATCCCTATGCTCATCCACACGTTTTACGATGCAATAGCACTCATGTATATACGATGGAGCTCTACTAGGCTGTGACTAGGAAAAAGCGTTCTATCAGATATGCTAAGGCTCATGCCTATGGTAATGATTTCTTGCTTGTGTGCGAGTCGAAAGATGTCGTTTCCCCTGAGAACCTTGCTAGGTCAATATGTGATAGGAACCTTGGAATTGGGGCGGATGGTCTGATTTTGTACCGTAATGATGACAGTCAATTTTTCATGTCGTTATTTAATCAGGACGGTTCGTTTGCTGAGGTTTCGGGAAATGGGTTGAGATGTTTGGGGGCGTATTTGAGCTATTCTAAATTGACAGAGTTGACTAGAATTGATGTGGTCACAGATGCTGGTAGGATGCAGTTGGATCTTCTCGAACGTAATGATTCTCGGTTTACTGTTCGAACGGATCTAGGTGCGCCGAAGAAGATTCGAACCGATTTGTTCTTGGAAGTAGAAGGACGGCGTTTCAAGACTACGACTCTTTCTATGGGTAATCCACACTGTGTGGTTTTCGAAGATTTAGAAGAACTATCTGTTGTTGGCCCCGTGATGTCTAATCACCCACACTTTCTTCACAAAACGAACGTCGAGCTTGTACAAGTCATGAACGAATATGCTATTCGCGTAGCTATCTGGGAGCGGGGTGTAGGACCTACGGCATCGTCGGGTACTGGAAGTGCAGCAGCAGCCGTAGCTGCACTTATGACTGGAGAGGTTAAAAGTCCTGTACAGGTACACTGCCCTGGAGGAATGCTGGAAGTTTATTGGGAGGAAGGCCAGCACGTTATGGTTACAGGTGATGCTGTAGTTGTTTCAGAAGGTGTCTACTTAGGGTGAGGCAATGTTTAAGGATACAATCTTTTTCCTTCCAACTTGTTCTTGATGTGACAAGTCAAATCAGTTGTTGTTTTTGAATAATGCACTAAGAGTTGCTAGTGTTTACTTCGGAACTGTTGCTCAAGGGCGAGTAGGCTAGGTTTGAGTTGATTCGCTTCATCAAATGCCGTGAGTAAGTTTCCTTGCTCGGCTAAGGCTTTTATAGACAAATAACGCTCAATAAATTGAGTTAAGTCACCGACAGTTTGTGTCTCTGCGCCATAGGACTTAGTTATTGCAACTAGCTCTTCGAGTTCTTTTAAAATACGTTGGACTCTTCGCTGAAGGATTAGTTTGTTTACTCGAGCTTGTTCTCGAGCCAAGTCTGCGTAAGCAATGGCTTGACTTAATTTTTTTAGGGCCTCCCTATAGGAGAGTTGCTCACTGCTAAGTTTGGTAGCTAATGCGAATTTAGATTCAGCTTTTGCTAGCGGTTCAGCTGCATAAAGATCGGCTTCAGCAATCTTTGCAGTCTCTATACGTTTACTAGCAATTAATAGCTCTTTCGTTGGTTGTTGTGCGCAATTCAACAATATGAGCCCAGATACAAACACAACTAAGTGTGACAACTTGAGGTGCGAGATCATTTCTCGCAAAATTTCATTTCTGTTCATCTAAGTCCGGACAAAGTTTGTTGAAGTTTTTAGAAAAGTGAACTCTGTCGCAATCGTTGGTAAAACAAAGGGAATAGAACAACATTGACAGCATAACAGCGTGTTCGGTCCAGGTTATTCTTGAGAGCGAACGTAGGCTACTTTTTTCTCCATTTCTGTTTCAAGGCGTTCTTTGTTTTGGTTCAACTCTAATTTGAGTTTTTCAGCCTCATCATGTGACGTTATAGTGCGTAACTTAGCTTCGGTGTGGATTTCAAGCTCAGCTATTCTGGCACGATACCGACTGCGAATTTCTGCAATGTTGGATTTTTGCTGGTCGCTAAGCTCGATGTCCTCACCGTCACGAGCGCGAAGCTTTTCCAATGCCAGTTCCACTGCAGACTTTGGTGCGTCGTTATCCGCCATATTGAGAATGATACAATAACTGCTTGAGAAAGGAGTACGCAGATGACAGAGATAAGAGTCTTGAACCATGGGCCTTTGAAGATTAAGGGTGATTTTGCAGTAAAAGACTCGGAGGGCGGCGTATACGGACTTTCAGGAAGGGATACTATTTCAATTTGTCGTTGTGGTTACTCAAACAATAAACCATTTTGTGATGGTGCACATAACTCAGCAGGTTTTAACCACGTATCCGAGGCTTTTGACCTTCCAGAACCAAAAGGTTAGCTTTATCCACCCAATTCTTATTAAAAGTTTCTTCGGTAGTATGTATTAGAGGTTTACATTATGGTTGAGGTTCCAGAAGGTTATCGAGACATCTTGGAAAAGAAATCTTTCGTTCACTTGGCAACGAAGATGAAGGATGGGAGCCCACAGGTCACCCCAGTTTGGGTTGAGTATGACGGTGAGTACATTGTTGTGAATTCGGCAAAGGGTCGTGTAAAAGACAACAATGTTCGAGCTGATGCTCGGGTCGCTTTGTCCGCGACAGACCCGGATAATCCTTATCGCGCCTTAATGGTTCGTGGCCGCGTGGTAAAGATTACGGAAGAAGGGGCAGACGATCATATTGATCGTTTGGCAAAAAAATATCTTAATCAGGAGAAATATCCCTATCGAATTTCTGATGAGATTAGAGTGATGTACTATATCGCGCCGGTAAAAATAGCAACAATGGGGTGATTGGAGACAATTGAATCTATAGGCTTATTCCTATTGCAAAAACGAGAGTTTACTTTTTGGGTTTTGGTTAAAACTTATGAGAGTTGTTAGCTTCGCGTTGTGCTGTTATCCAAATACGTCAATGGATGCTCCTGTCATTGCAGTAGGAGCTTCAGTAGCAAGATAAACGATAACATCTGCAATACTTTTGGGTTCCATGTCTGGTTTAGCTCCCGGAAGACCTTGTGACAGCATCTTTGTATTGACAGACCCAGGACATACTGCAAACACATGAACGCCATAACATCGAGTCTCTTCGGCTGTAGCTTTTGTGAATCCGATAATTCCCCATTTTGAAGCACAGTAGGCGCTAAGTTGTGATGTGCCAGTTTTTCCAGAAATTGAAGAAACATTGACTATACGCCCAAACTTTCTGTGCATCATGGTTGGGAGCACAGCTTTTGTGCACAAGAATGTACCCTTAAGGTTTGTATTGACGATGTGATCCCACATAGTTTCTTCAGTTTCAGTGATTGGTCTTCTGATGACTACTCCGGCATTGTTAATAAGTAAATCGACTGGACCAAGTTGTTGTGTAGTCTGTTTAATCATTTTATCTACTTGCACAGCGTTTGATACATCGGTTGGAATACAAATAGCTGTACTACCGCGATTGCGAATCTCGGTCTCTACTTTCGTTAACGCCTCTTTGTTTCGGGATGCGAGTGCTACGGAAGTGCCAATTGATGAAAGTTGAAGTGCAGTTTCACGTCCGATCCCTTGGCTTGCTCCTGTAACGATAGCAACTTTCGGTCCGAAAGGCATTTTACTCGATACCTTTCATGAATTCTGACCGAAGCACCGTATCGTTAATAAATTCTCCAGTAAAATGCTTAGTCAGAGTTGTTGTTCCCCTCCGATTCATACCTCGTGCCGTTAGGCAAGTTTGATTAGCTTGGAGAGCAACAGCTGTACCATGGGCTTGTAAATGAACTTGAAGTGCCTCTGCAATTTGTCTTGTAACGTGTTCCTGAATTTCCAATCGGTGGGCAAAACAGTCTACTAGTCGAGCTAGACTCGACAGAGGTGCGAGTTTACCTCCAGGAATGTAAGACACGTATGCCCGGCCATGAAAGGGTAGAAGGTGATGAGGACACATTCCATGAAAAGGAATGCCGGTTAAAGCAACCACCTCAGATCTGTCGGCAGTATTCTCTGACTCATATAAACCTTTCAGTACTGTTTCCGGATCGAGTTCGTAGCCATTAAGAAAATTTTCGCGCCAAGCCTTTGCAACGGCTTCAGGAGTGTTTTCTAGTTCCTTGCTCGTAGTGTCCAAGCCAGCTCCTTCCAAAAACATACGGATAGCTTGGCACATTTCCGCAAGGTTAAATTGCACTGATTCTTTCTTGCTCAAGCAGTTCCCTCTGTGTTTCCACGATAAATGACGGCGCTATCTTCGGTCTCATACAATTGCAACTCGTACAGTCCTGGAAGTTTTAAGAGCAATTGTTTCCAAATCCACATTACTAAGTTTTCAGCTGTTGGGTTTTGAATGATTTGATTAAGGTCGTTGTGGTCTATTTTTCGAATCACTTGGTCTTGTACAATCTCTTTGCATTTAACGAAATCAAGTGAGATTCCAGTTTTAGGGTTCACTGAACCCTTTACAAAGACGAGGAGCTTGTAGTTGTGTCCATGCGTGCGCGAACAGGGACCATTATAGAAAGGAAGTCTATGGGCAGCGTTGAATTGGAACTCGATACGAAGAATCATGGCCGTACTTCTGGCCTAAAGGCAGTCGTTCTTAGACGCCGATGACTTGTGCCGTCACGCTTCGTTCTCGAGGTCCGTCTAGCTCGGCAAACAAGATACTTTGCCACTGGCCTAGGGGTATTTTCCCTTCTTGGATTGGTAGAGTAACGTTGTGACCGAGAACTAATGCTCGAATGTGTGCTTCTGCGTTTTTCCGCTCACAATCTGAAGAATCTTCACAGTTGTGAAGATAACCATGTTCACGGTTAGCAATCCGTTCTAGAAAATGTTTAACATCTGCCATAAGTGCGGCTTGAAATTCGTTGATAAATACCGCGGTGGTTGTATGTAGAGTCGAAAGGACTAAAAACCCAGCTTTAATACCAGAAGATTTGACGAGGTCTTTGATACGGTCAGTTACGTTGTACAACTCAACCCGTGAGTCGGTAACGACTTTTAGTGTTCGCGAAAACATTTTTAAGGTTCCATCTAGTTCTTGCCAGGAGCCCTCTGAAACCAATATGTTGCTTATAGCTTGATCGATGTCATTAGTCTCTTTGACTCGATTGATTCTATCGGCCGGACCAGACCCGTTTGTACTCATTTAGGCTCCTTGTGATGGTCTCAGATGTTCTATACGTTATTGATATTTTAAGGGTTGGGTATCTACAACGACGTTTTTGACGAAGAGCATTCCAACAAGACCTACACTGGACTCTAATACACGCGTTACCTGATTAGCAAACGTTTTATTGATAAAGTCCATTGTAATTAATTATTAATAAGTAATAGGAGTTGATAAAGCGATCTCTTGTCATATACAAACATCCCATGTTAACGTGTCTAACTCGTGTTAGATGCGACGTTTGTAGACAAATTGAATACATTACTACCGCCTGAATTGGTCCTTGTCGATCCTCACCATGTACTTGTTTACGAATGTGATGGGAGTACGGCATTTCGTTCGTTACCAGATGTAGTCGTTCTGCCTAACAAGACGGAGGAAGTATCGGCTGTTGTATCGTTGTGTGTTGAAAACGACGTTCCTTTTGTTGCCCGCGGGGCAGGTACGGGCCTTTCTGGAGGTGCAACTCCTAGTGAAGGAGGTGTTGTCATCTCTTTAGCCGGGATGAATAAGTTTCTCGAAGTGGACCTTATTAATCGTTCGGCACTTTGTCAGACAGGAATTGTAAATTTAGATATTTCTCGACATGTTGCACAATACGGGTTGCACTTTGCTCCCGATCCATCCAGTCAATCTTCCTGCACACTTGGAGGAAACATTGCTGAAAACTCTGGTGGTCCACATTGTTTGAAATACGGTGCAACAACAGCTCATATTTTAGGGTTAACCGTTGTCCTTCCGAATGGAGAAATCGTCAAGCTTGGAGGCTCAGCTGATTCGGTGGGCTATGATCTTGTTGGTCTTTTTGTCGGTTCTGAAGGAACATTTGGGATCGCTACTGAGGCTCTTGTTCGTTTGACACCTGTTCCTGAGACAGTAGAAACTTTCTTAGTTCCTTTTTCGAGTATGGAAGCCGCGTGTGAGACTGTTTCAGATATTGTGTCCTTAGGTATAGTCCCAGCTGCTCTTGAGATGTTAGACCGGGCGACAATCGAAGTTGTGGAAGCAGGAGTTATAGCTGCCGGATATCCGACCGAGGCAGAGGCTGTTCTACTTGTAGAGCTCGATGGTTCAAAACACGGGATGAATCGAATGGAATCAGACCTAAGAGTTTTATGCGAGAGGCGTGGTGCTCTATCATTTACTGTTGCTCAAAATGAGAGCGAAAGAGCTCGCTTGTGGCTTGGACGCAAAGCCGCTTTCGGAGCCATGGGACGTATGTCCACTGACTTGTATGTTCAAGATGGTGTTGTACCCCGATCGAGATTACCTTCTGTTCTTGTAGAGATAGGTTGTATAGCGGACCGCCATCAGATTCGTGTTGCTAACGTTTTTCATGCAGGTGACGGTAACCTTCATCCCTGTATCCCTTATGATGGCCGAGATAGCGATGAAAGAGAACGTGTTTTAGCCGCAGGTCGTGAAATATTAGAGCTTTGCGTAGCCGAGGGTGGATCGATCAGTGGTGAGCACGGGATTGGTACAGAAAAAGCTAATTATATGGACCTTTTGTTTTCTGAGGCCGATCTTGGCTTAATGCAAGCTCTACGAGATGTATGGAATCCGCGAGGTCTTTTAAACCCAGGGAAGCTCTTTCCCACAGCTCAAGGCTGTGGGGAGGCTATGGAGATTCCAAGTGTTGCTTCAGTACCAGGAGCTTGGATTTGAATAGCGATGGGGCTAAGAAACTCATCGAAGAACTGAGTTCTAGAGCTTTAGAGGCAACAGATCCAAGCGTTGACGGTTTAACCCCAGAATTAGTCCTGGAACCCGAAGACGAGGACGCCTGTATTCGAGCACTTAAACTTTGTCACTCAGAAGACGTCGCTATCATTCCTGTTGGGGGTGGAACGCGTATCACACTTGGTAACGTGCCTTTACGGTGTGATGCTTATCTCGATACAAAAAGAATGAATGGTGTTGAGGAGCACATTCCGGGAGACCTCACAGTTGCTGTTCGCGCAGGCACGACGATCTTAGAGTTGCAGGAAAAATTAAAGAAATCGAAGCAGTTTCTCCCGTTGGACCCCCCCTTGCCGGCCACTGCAACGATTGGCGGTGTCTTGGCTACCGGAGAGCCTGGTTTGCGTCGTCGTCCAGGCTCACGACCTAGAGATTTGTTGCTAGGGTTTGAAGCGGTCCTTGCAGATGGTACAAAGGTTCGTGCAGGTGGTCGGGTTGTAAAGAACGTCGCTGGTTATGAGCTGATGAAGCTATTTGTTGGGTCGTTAGGCACGTTAGGGGTCATTACCAGGGCTTTTCTTAGGCTGCGTGCCATTCCTGAGAAGGTTGTTACAATTGTGTGTGATTTTGAAAACCTTGCTGATGCTAGTGATGCTTGGCAAGAGATTCAAAATTTACCTATGGCTCCTGAAGTTGCGGTGTTGGTGAATTCGGTTACCTCTAAGTTGTTTGGTTTGAACGGTTGGAATTTGTTGCTTCGATTTGAAGGAATAACCGAACAAGTTCAGGGTGGAATCAAAGATGTCCAGGCTCATTATAGCTCCGATTTGATGCCAGACTTTTCTTGGGAGGCTTTACAAAACTTTCCAATTAATAACGGATATTTTGTGATTCGAGCACATGTGGCTCCCGGCCAAACTTTTAAACTTGTAGAAGAATGGAAAGATGGTAACGCCATTTTGGCCTATCCTGATTCAGGAGTTGTTTACAATCGTGTACCCTCTTTTGATGCCCTAGCCCTTTGTAAAGATAGGGCAGAACTTCAAGAAGCGGCGGTTGTTTTGGAAAGGATTCCAACTGATTTAAAGATGAAAATGGATGTGTTTGGAAAAACACCTCCCAGTTTTACACTTATGAAGCAGATTAAGCAGAAACTTGACCCGAAAGGGATCTTGTCCCCTGGTCGATTCGTGGGAAGATTGTAAACACAATATGAATGAGATAGTCAGTAGTTCACTTTATCAAAAAACTCTTAGTTGTGTTCATTGAGGGCTTTGTTTGCCGGCGTGTCCGGTATACGAAGTTAAGCCAAGAGAATCACTAGCCCCACGAGGCCAGGTGTTCAATGTTCGTGCGCTCCTTGAGGGCCGATTGGCTATGACTCCAGGCCTCGCCGCAGAGATTTACGATTGTATGGCATGTCGCGGTTGCGAATCGGTGTGTCCTGCTGGTGTACCAGTTGGCTCCATAATGGAGGAGGCACGGGACCTCATCACTACATCTAAGACGGAGAGTGTGTTCCTCCGCTGGGCTAAAAGATTTCTTTTGTCTGGTGTGGTTGCTCACCCAAATCGGATATCTATTCTCATGGGCCTCTTTCGACTCGTAGATCGTTTGGGATTGAGACGCTTTTTTTCAATGTTCTCCTTCAAGATTAAGCAACGTAGTTCTATGTTGCCTTCAATTCCAAAGCCAAAGAAGTTGTTACCGCGTTACGCACCGATTGGACAGTCTAGAAAACGTGTAGCTCTGTTTTCCGGTTGTATAGCACCCTACTTGTTCAGCGAAACTAATGAGGCCACTGCTCGTGTACTTCAAAGAAATGGTTATGAAGTTATTGTTCCGGAAAAACAGGTTTGTTGTGGAGCTCTTCATCTGCACAACGGTCTTGCTGGTAAGGCTCGTGAACTCGCTAGGGCTAACATCGATGCTTTTAAAGATGTTGAGACAATTGTCGTCAACGCTGCCGGCTGTGGCGCTGCACTAAGTGAATATGGAGAACTCTTAGATCGTGAGCATTTGTCTCACGAATTTGCCTCTCGTGTTGTGGATATTTCGGCACTGCTTGTGCGAGATGGTTTTGAGACGCCTGCAGAGCAACCTTCTTTGCCAAACATCCGAGTTGCTTACGATGCACCATGCCATTTATTTCACGCACAGAATGTTAAGACAGAGCCACGTGAACTTCTTGAAAGAATTCCAGGTGTGGAATTAATAGATTTTCCCGACCCTGAGCGTTGTTGTGGAAGTGCTGGTATTTACAATGTGACCCATTTCGATCTGTCGATGGAGGTACTTGAGAGTAAGATGAAAGACATCGTGCCTACTCAGGCCGATGTTATCGTAACTGGTAACCCAGGTTGTCATATGCAACTCTCTCATGGCGCGAGAAAGTCGGGTTTGAATGCTGAAGTTGTCCATCCTGTTGTTTTGCTCGATAGAGCCTATCGCGGTGACCGGGGTTAGCGTCAGAAAATTTCAGCCACAATTGTTTGGCTTGGCGCACTGGTGCATTTCTAATGTCTGGTCAAGATGGCTGCATAAATAAAGATTTGTTTCACGGTTTGAGCAACAACTTGCCGCTGGTTTTCCTTCCTTCAAGAAGCTCGTGCGCTCTAGAAGCTGAACCTAAAGGCAACTCCTGATCGATCGTGATGTTTAGTTTGTCCTGCTCTACTAAATTGAATAAAGTTTGGGAGCGGTCGAGAAGCTCTTCGCGGTTAAGGATGTAATGATTTAACGTTGGACGTGTTATAAAAAGGGAGCCTGCCCCAGCTAATCTTGCTGGGTCGAAAGGAGGGACAGGCCCACTGGATGCACCGTAAAGAGCTAGCATTCCTCTAGGTCGAAGGCACTTGAGGCTCTTGTCGAAAGTCGTTGCGCCTACAGAATCATAGACTACATGAAGCCCTTCTCCTTGAGTTTCTTGTTTTATTACTTCTTCAAAATCATCTTCTGTATAGCGAATTACAATGTCTGCTCCAGCATTTGTCGCAGCTATAGATTTGGCTTCGGTTGATACTGTGCCGAAAACCTGTGCTCCAAGC
>CAZFLB010000229.1:0-6470 GCA_964518945.1 uncultured Acidobacteriota bacterium
ATCATCACACTCACTGGCAACGCTAGGAGACTCAAAGAACATACTATGCTCCATAACCTTCCCAGACCCGAGAACCCGAACGCTACTGCTAGCAAAGCGGTTCCCAGGAACGCACGCACAAGAACGCCAACGTTGGGAACCACAGACCAGAGTTGCTTTGGTTCAAGGACAATACGTTCCAATTTCATTCCATGTCCTGGATCCCCAGTGTCTGCATCAAATTGAAAAATGCTGGCCTGATGGGAATTCAACTCGAACGCATATGGAGCAATTTTTCGGCCAACCATGAAACTACCAAGAGAAACGCCATTCTGTTGAATTTCCATCCGCGTGGGTCGTTGCCCTGGCCTAGCACCAACGACAATAAGCCGAGTCGGACCAAAAACAGACACCGGAAGCTCGACACTCGCATTGGCTCGAGCCCAACGAGAAGACGTGCCCCTCTCCCAACCTACACGAAACCC
Organism: uncultured Acidobacteriota bacterium; assembly: GCA_964518945.1. Taxonomy (GTDB): domain Bacteria; phylum Acidobacteriota; class Vicinamibacteria; order Marinacidobacterales; family SMYC01; genus CAZFLB01. The sequence continues at coordinate 465 of CAZFLB010000229.1, forward strand.
TTTTACATAGTCCTTGTCTGCTGGACCGAACCTAAACACGAAGGGCTTCATGAAAGCACAGGCCAGCAGCAGCATGGATATAGCCAGTGCACCAGCCACCGCAGGCCGCGATATCTTCTCTAACCAAGACATAGTTTTCACTGAATGAAGACATTATGAAACATGTGTACTCAAAATCAAGACATCGATGTTCATAGTTTCACTTTGAAACGATAAGAATCCACAGGTGTAACAATCTGTAGGTCACAGAAATACATCCCTGTGCTGGATATAATGATAAAAGGAGGTGTCGGTGGTAAAACAAAGTAGTAAACGTAACCCTCCATTGGACAAGATCCAGATCCTCGACTTAACGATGGCCATGTCTGGCCCTTTTTGTACCCAGCTTCTTGGAGACCTTGGTGCCGATGTAATCAAAATCGAAAGCCCTGGCAAGGGCGACCTTCTGAGAAGTTATGGTCCTCCTTTTTTTGGGACGGAGAACTACTATTTCATGTTGAACAATCGCAATAAGCGAAGCATGACCTTAAATCTTCATGATAGTCGGGGGGTTGAAATTCTAATGCAACTGGCTGCGAACGCCGATGTGTTGATAGAAAACTTTCGACCTTCCGTTAAGACGAAACTCGGAATCGACCATGAGAACATAAAACCAATAAATCCCAAGCTAATTTATGCGAGCATCTCTGGATTCGGACAGAAGGGTCCAAATGCCGAGCGTGCTGGGTTTGACCAAATCGCACAGGGCATGTCTGGGCTCTCCAGCGTTACTGGCTCGGACGATACTGCTCCAATGCGAACCGGAGTTGCGATCGGCGATACCGTCGCAGCACTATTCACCGCCTACGGAATTCTTGCCGCCTTAATGGAGAGGGAACACTCGGGCCAAGGCCAGCGGGTAGAAACGTCTCTCCTCGATGCTCTAATAGCAACACTCGGTTTCCAAGCAGGCAAACATTTCGAGACTGAAGAACGGCCTTCCCCTCAAGGAAATCACCACGCGAAGGTAGCGCCTTATGGTACGTACCGAACAAAAGATAGTCATCTCAATATTGCAGCCGGTAGTCAGGCAATGTGGGAACGGCTGGCTAAAGTGTTACACCGAGAAGATCTCATCCAAGACAGTCGTTTTGCCACAATTGGCAACCGAGTACATAATCGAACTGACTTGACAGAAATCCTGGAAAGCGAACTCAGCAAGAAAACGACCCAGGAATGGGAATCATTACTCGACGACGCGGGTGTCGCGGTTGGACCGATTCTTCATATCGACGAGGTGTTTCAAAATGCCCAGGTCCTTCACAACGAAATGATATTGGAGATGAGTCACCCTATGGTTCCAAGATTAAAAACACTTGGATTTCCAACCAAACTAAGCGAAACGCCTGCTACGTTGAGGAAGCCCCCACCTTTACTAGGAGAGCACACTAACGAAATTCTTACTGAGTTGGGTTATAGCACGACTGAAGTAGAGAACTTACAAAAACAAGGAGTCCTCTAGGAAGAAATTTCAAATATGTCTGCACGAACTTACACACTCATCCACTTCATAGCGACACTGTTACTTGTTTTTGTAATCGCACCTGAAGCAAGCGCGCAGTCCCGTCTCAAGGTTTCACACCAGTGGGCGGAAAGCGACCTGCGACACCAAATGTTTTTAGAATTCGAAAAACGAGTAACAGCTAAATTGGGCAATGCTCTTCAATTTCAAGCTTACCCGGCCGGTTCTCTGATTAAACCTAGGCAGCAGTGGGAAGCACTCCGCCACGGAAGAATTGATTTAAGCATCTTTTCTCTTGTGTATGCATCCGGAAAAGTTCCGGCACTCGACATTGTCCTGATGCCTGGATTAATCCGAAATACCTCGGAAGGTATGAGCTGGAGAACAAAACCCATCGGAGAAAAAATTGAGCAAATTCTGGAACAGAACGACATTAAGTTGTTGGTTTGGTGGTGGGGTAATGGTGGGATAGGAAGCACCAAAAAGCCGGTAAAACTTCCCAAGGATGTCAAAGGTTTACAATTTCGAGCAGCAGGAAGCGTTTTTGAACACATGCTGTTAGAAGCAGGTGCATCCATTACAAGCATGTCGTCGACGGAAATATATTATGCACTTTCGACAGGTGTCCTAGATTCGTGTATGACTACATCGACATCTCTTGTATCCTATCGACTCTACGAGAAACTTAAATTTGTAAACCTTCCCAAAAATTATTCTATTTTCCACACGCTAACTCCTCTGCTTATGTCAAAACAGGCGTGGGAGAGTCTCTCTTCTCAACAACAAGCTGCACTCGAAAAAGTAGCAGAGGACATGTACGTTGACTGGATCCCGGCTGCATTCGATAGATCAACTGAGGACGTTATTAGGAGCTTCAGTCGGCCTGGTATCGAAATACACTACATGAATGAAAGTGAGTTCGTTAAATGGCGCAATTTCGCCATCGGGACAGCATGGGAACGTTTCAAGACAACTGCTCCTGAAGGCGAGGAGCTTCTAGAACTAGCCCTCCAGGCCTTTGAATAAACGAGTTTTCCTACGGGAGACAGGACCTCAAGTAGAAAAAGTGTTACCCGCGGGTCCGTTTAACCGTTATGCCTTTATTTGAGATACACTTCGGTACTTAAGGTCGTATACTGCTTTTGTCTTTCAGAGACACTGAAGGAGATAGTCACATGTCTGATGTCCGAAGAGGCTTCTTATTTATTTTCTTGGCAATATTTTGTTTATTGCTTGGGGCGTGTAGTTCGGGCTCTGATGAGGCGGAAACGGCTGATGTTTCCGAAGTTTCAGATGGTATCCCGTCTTTTACCGTGGACCCTTCGTGGCCCAACGAGATGCCAGACAAGTGGATCATCGGCTCCATTACAAGTGTCTTTGTAGACAAAGATGACCATGTGTGGATTACACACCAACAAGAAGTTTTAACACCCGAAGAGGCCGCAATGGTTCAAGACCCTCCGATCGGGACTTGCTGCACACCAGCTCCAACAGTGATTGAGTTCAGCCCAGAGGGTGATGTCATTCAAGGTTGGGGAGACTCGTCACAAGATGTTTCTATACATCCAAGAAACCCACATGGACTTTTTATCGACCATAACGATCACGTCTGGATCGGAACTTTTAGACATCACAGAGTGATGAAATTCACACGATCTGGGGAACACTTATTAACAGTCGGAACCTATGATGAGAATGGCGGAAGTGATCACGAAACATTGCTTGGGGGTCCTGCTGGCATTTGGGTAGACCCAAACACGAATGAAGCTTTTATTGCTGATGGGTATCGGAATCGCCGCGTTGTCGTGGTTGATGGAGAAACTGGGGAGTACCTACGGCATTGGGGTGCGTATGGGGAAGCACCCGATGACGAAGAGGAATATGACTATGCTGCACGAACTGCCGAGAGTGATGCCCCAGGGCAATTTGGAACGGTTCACGGCATAGCCGGGTCGTCAGATGGCCACATCTACGTTGCAGACCGCCGGGGAAACAGAATCCAAGTATTCAAGCAGGACGGGGAGTTTGTCGCGGAAAAAACAGTAGCCGTAAAGACTTTGGCGTCAGGCTCAGCGTTCGTCATTGTACTTTCTCCAGACCCAGAGCAAAAATGGCTACACCTAGCTGACGGTACCAATCATAAGGTCTGGACTCTTCGAAGAGATGACCTTGAGATCGTAGGCGAATTTGGCCGCGGTGGTCGATTCGTTGGCCAGTTCCTTCGTCCGCATGGCATGTCCGTGGACTCAAAGGGCAATCTCTATGTTGGAGAGGCCTCTACCGGCCGTCGCATACAGAAGTTTACAATTACGCATTAGTTAGAACAGACGCTGTTTGTTTGACAGATCTAATGTTTTTTGGTTAACAGTTTACGTCTCTCATACTAATAGTTGCTTCGCGTATTTCCTGATTCTAGTCCGGTGTTTGTCGATACTAGAGAGGCTCTAACAAATCTTAAAGGAGATTCGCGATGTCACCTAACTGCAAACAATCAGCCCTCATCCTATTGCTTTTCTGTCTTTTATCCTGTGGTGGTGGAAGTGGCACCTCGTCACCATCGCCAGTCGCGGCAACGACAGTAGCCGCGCCACCTCCTCCTACCGACGCGGTAATTACGCTTAGTGGGGTCTATGACTGCCTTACATCGTTTTGTGATTACGCAGACTTTATATTTGAAGTTAAAAATTCCGGAGGAGTTAGGGCCAACTTGAATTACCTCAGAGGCTCAAACCAGCAAGGCTCAGTGGTCTGGGAAGCTGGCGCAGATCATTTTATCAATGGGCTGGGGACCAACGTTGTGCCGGCCGGCTATTCAATGTCTTTTCCGTTCACGAGTGGCCAACTTACTTTCTATTACTCGGTTGGGTATCGAGATGCTAATGGAAATAAAGGCGAAGCACATTGGTTTCCAGAATTGCCTAGGTAGGAATAACCGTCTTGGTTCATATTTCGGCAGATTAAAGTTCTCAACACCTCTAGGGTCTCTTTTCTATCTATGATTTTAAAGCTTCGTTCACCCACATTCTGATAGATCTGGTTGACAAAGTAAGCATTTAGACCCAGAATTAGGTTGTAAATAAGCCTAAGTGATGTCGATGAGCAATAATAAGATTCATTTTCTGCCACAAACATCGGTTAGCTTTTTCTATTTTGGCGCTTAGCGCGCCTATAGACTTTAATTCCCGCCCCAAATTTCTCGAAGTCGCAGTTTTTGTTTTCTATTTGTTAAGGAGTCCGAGATGACTAAGTCGACCGAAGGTCAGAGTGACCTTCAATCCATTAGGAATGATATTGATCGCGTTGATGAGAAACTTCTTCGCTTGCTTAGTGAGAGGCGCAAGAAAAGTATCGAAGCGGCTCATGCGAAACAATCGGAAGCCGATTGGTTTCGAGATCCAAACAGGGAACAGCAACTAATTGCTGAGCGCATTGCAATCGGGCAAAAAGAGGGGCTAGATTCTCATTATATAACTAGCGTTTTTCAAGGAGTAATCGAGGACTCTGTCCGATTACAACAAGAATATTATCAGGAGCGCGTCAACGAAGAACCCGGAAATTTACGTGTAGCATTTCAGGGGATTGCGGGCTCCTATAGTCATTTAGCAACACTGGACTATTTTTCCAGAAAAGATACGCACATCTCACACCAAGGATACACACAATTTCGAGAGGCAGTAGAGGCCGTCGAAAAAGGAGAGGCCGACCTAGCGGTCCTGCCAATTGAGAACACTACCTCTGGAGCTATTAACGAGGTATATGACCTCCTTCTGGGAGCCCATTTATCGATTATCTGCGAAATAAATCTCTAAGTTGACCATTGTTTACTTGGCATTCCGGAAGCAAAACTCAGCCAAATCAAGACCATCTACTGTCATCCGCAGACTGTTTTACAGTGCAGCAATTTTCTCAACAAACACAGAGATTGCAAAATCGAATATTTTGCGGATACGGCGCTTTCTGGAAAAAAGATTCGGGAAGATGGAATCTCTAGTCAAGCAGCAATCGCAAGTGAAGAAGCAGCTAAAATCTTAGGACTCGAGGTGTTGGAACGAAGTATTGCCAACCAAGATCAAAATTTTACCCGATTTCTCGTTGCTTCTCGTAAAGCGATCGAAGTAGACCTTCGAATACCTTGCAAAACATCGATCGTAATAATGACAGGGAATGAGCCCGGAGCATTGCTCGAAACACTCCATGTTTTTCGCGAGTCTGACATCAATCTAACAAAACTTGAATCCCGCCCAATTCCAGAAACACCATGGGAAGAAATGTTTTACATAGACTTCGTAGGTAACGTTGCAGATACGATGATTCAATCGACACTCGATGCCGTGACACGTCGTGCACGTTTTATCAAAATACTTGGCTCATACCCTTCTCAAGATCTACCAACCGCCATATCATCAAACCGGAAGATTACGCCGGAAGAGGTTGCAGAGTCTGACTCTGAAACTTTCATTCGTCCTGTTGCACCACAAATTAAAGCTGAAAAGCCTTCCGGATAT
>CAZFLB010000230.1:0-10970 GCA_964518945.1 uncultured Acidobacteriota bacterium
CCGGAGTTAGTTATCGAGATGTGCGCTATAGAGATGAAGTAGAAGGTTCCAGATTCAGTTTTGATGCAGCAGATGTCGTCCTCATACGTAGAAATTTTGAAGAATCTTGGCATGAAAGTGAGCGATTGCTAAAAGCGGGGCTTGTATTGCCTGCGTATGAGTACTGTCTGAAGTGCTCACACTTGTTTAATACATTGGATGCTCGAGGTGCGGTTTCAGTTAACGAGCGTATGGCGATGATATTAAAAGTACGAGATTTAGCGTGTGCGGTGGCAAAAGTCTATACAAATGCTTTTACGGATGAAGTTCTATGAAAAGGAAGTCGTTTTTGTGGGAAATTGGCTGTGAAGAAATTCCTGCCACTTGGCTTTCTGACTTGTTGTGTGGACTGTCCGAACGAGTGAAATTTGAGTTAGGCAGTTTAGGTTTTGCGGTTGATGTTGGAAGTATTGATGTAGAAGTAAGTGGTACCTCTAGGCGCCTCGTAGTGCATGTGACAAATTTGCCGGAATGGAAGCCTGTTGTGACTGAAAAAGTGAGTGGTCCTCCGCTCACGATAGCGAAAGATGAGTTTGGTAACTGGACAAAGGCTGCGTTGGGTTTTGCAAGAAACAATAGCGTTGATGTCAGTGAGCTTGAGACTATATCGACCCGTAAGGGTCAATACCTGGGGTTTTCACGAAAAACGAAAGAGCAAAAAACAATAGAAGAACTTCCAGTATTGATGAAAAAGATTCTAAGGGGACTGCCTTTTCCCAAGTTCATGCACTGGGATGCCAAGTTAGATGATGGCAAAGCATTTCTTTTTGGAAGACCAATTCGTTGGATGGTGGCGTTGTTTGGGACTCAGGTAGTTCCATTTGAAATCGAAGTCGTTGGCGCTCCAAGTGTAAGAAGTGGTCGACGGTCTCGAGGGCACCGTTTTCTGGCTTCGAAAGACAATCGGGCCGGCGCACCTTTTTCCGTATCTAGCTACACTGATTTAAAACAGAAATTAAAACAACATTGTGTGATTTTAGATCCCATGGAACGTCGGGCCCGGCTTCGAAGGACGTTGGATCGATTACAAAAAAAAGTAGGAGCTGAACGAGAACAGAGTCTAGACCTAGAAATCGTTGCTGATCTTCTTGAATGGCCTGGGGCGATCTTAGGCAATTACCCTGACGAGTTTCTATGTTTGCCTGAGGAAATACGCCATACGGTATTGGTTCATCACCAGCGCTATTTCCCCCTGTTGAAGACATCTAGTTTTATTGCGCCGACAAATATGAAAACAGACCCAAAAGGAAATATCACAAAAGGTGCTGAAAGAGTAGTTGTCGCACGTTTTCGTGATGCAAAATTTTTTTGGGATGAAGACTTGAAAACGCCGCTTATTAATCTAGTTAGTGAACTAGAAAACGTCGTCTTCCACGCTAAGTTAGGAACCTACGGCGCTAAGAAAGATCGTGTTGCCCGGTTGTCAATAGAGATTGCAGGCGGGATGTCGATGGACATAGCCACGATAAAGCGTGCTGCAACATTGGCAAAGTGTGATCTCGTTACTGGGATGGTATCCGAGTTTCCAGAATTGCAAGGTATTGTAGGTGGCCTTTATGCAAGAGAACAAGGAGAGCCGGAGGCTGTGTGGAAGGCTATTTATGCGCATCATCAACCCTTAGCACTTGAGGGAGAGAATACTTTTCCACTAAATGCGGAAGGCGTGGTCTTATCTCTTGCTGACAAGCTAGACAGTTTGGTGTCCATGTTTTCTGTGGGCATGGTGCCGACAGGATCTCGAGACCCATTTGCGCTCCGCCGGACGGCTCTTGGTATTATCCGGCTGCTTCTAGAGAGTGGCGAAAAATTATCTTTTCCGTTAAACGTTACTTTGAGAGATTTGCTGATGAGAGCTTCGGGTACAAGAGAGCTAAGTAGTAACTTAATTGATTTCGTTATTGAGAGACTACGTTTCGTCTTTATGCGTGAATATCGTTATGACGAGGTTAACGCGGTCTTGTGTCTGGGTGCACTTGATCATTCTGTTGTTGAACTTTCAAGTCGATTGAAAGCCGTAGCCGCTTTTCGTGGGTCAGCGGATTTTGAAGCACTTGCGATTACGTCCAAAAGAGTTCGCAATATTCTTTCAGATGATGAATTTGATAAGGTTGAAAAGAATATTTTCGAGACTAAAGCCGAACATGATCTTTTGAATGCCATAGAAGATGTCGAGCCAGCCGTGACTAATTTCGTCTCCAACGGAAGATATGAAGATGCTCTGCAATTGTTGTCAGGCTTGCGTCCTCACGTGGATCGATTTTTTGATGACGTTCTAGTTATGACTGATGACGAACAAATCCGAACTAACCGATTAGCACTTCTTCAGCGTTTACAGAAGTTGTGCTCTGAGTTTGTTGATCTATCGGAAATCGTTTATTCAGAAGCAGAATGACACGCATTCGTTTGATGTCAGAGGCTGTAGCTAATCAAATAGCTGCAGGTGAAGTTGTCGAGCGACCAGCATCTGTAGTTAAAGAGTTAGTTGAAAATTCGCTTGATGCTGGAGCGACCTCTGTTTTTGTTCGGATTGATAGTAGTGCAAAGGACCATATTCGAGTTGCTGACAATGGTATCGGAATGGCGCCGCAGGAAGTTCCGATGGCGCTCCAACGACATGCTACTAGCAAATTATTTTCGGTCGAAGATCTGTCGAACATCTTGACTTTGGGGTTTCGTGGAGAAGCGTTACCTTCAATTGCCTCAGTCTCTCATTTTACACTGCGGACGAGAGAAGTGACTGCAGATTCAGGATATGAGGTTGTTTTTGAGGCGGGACAATTAATAAAAGAAGGTCCTGTTGGGCTTCCAGTGGGTACTGTTGTTGATGTGCAGAGACTATTTGCAAACGTGCCAGCGCGAAGGAAATTTTTACGGACTGATACGACCGAATCATCTCATGTTCTAGCACAAGTTACTCGTATGGCGGTGTGTTACCCCGATGTCCATTTTCGTCTTGAGCGCGGTAAGCGAACTGTTTTGGACGCTTCTTCTGTCTCTTCGGTTCGAGATAGGATTTTCCAAATTGAGAAGAGTTGGGTTGAGAGTGCTATTTCTCTCAATGACCGAGTAGGTAGTCTTGGCATTCAGGCATGGCTGGCTCCTCCTGCAGAAGCACGTGGAAGATCTTCTCGGTTTCATTTCTACGTCAATGGTAGGTATATTAAGGACCGTATTTTAAGCCATGCTTTGATGGAAGCTTACCGACAGGTATCTTCGAAATCTGGCCACCCGAGAGGCTATCTTTTTTTGGAGATACCTCCCGACAAGGTTGATGTTAATGTGCATCCGGCTAAATCAGAGGTCCGCTTCGTCGATCAGAAGTTACTTCACGAAGCAGTTTTTTCGGCTGTTAGAAACGCGCTTCAGACAGAAAGTAAATCTGTATCTGTGTTGGTCTCTAATAATGTGGATGTGCAGGAGAATTTTCTTGATGTGGATGACCGTTCTGTCCCAGTAACAGAGCGACAAATACTGTCTTCACCCCTGAAAGAGAGTCCTCGAAAGACTTCGACCTTTGTTGAATTTGCACACAAACCGCCAACGCCGATAGGGCAGTTTCGTAATAGTTATATCCTAGCAGCGGATGATTCAAATGTGTGGCTGGTGGATCAGCATGCGGCTCATGAGCGAATTCTTTATGAAGGTTTTATTGAACGTGGTGATACTTGGGAGCAGCAGCTATTGTTGAGTCCTCTTACACTAGAACTAACTCCTTCTGAACTAGTGACCATGGAACAAGAACTTCTTCATTTTGAGAATTTCGGTTATGACATAGAGTCCTTTGGGGGTGATAGTTACATAGTTCGAGCTGTGCCTGCTTCACTGTCGGGTCAGGATACTAGGTCTCTTCTTCGATCTGCCCTGGGTGAACCAGAACGGGAGTGCCGTAGTTCACCATTAACCGATGCTCATAACCGTATCGCGGCTCGGCTAGCTTGCCATGCTGCTATCAAGGTGAACTTTCCATTAGCGATGGAAAAGATGCATTATCTTTTAAAGATGCTATGGAGTAGTAGAGTGCCATCTGTTTGTCCTCATGGTCGCCCAACTACTCTTCGAGTGGGGCTTGAGCAGATCGAAAAAAAATTCGGAAGGATCTAACTATCAGTGTTACTTACAAAAAAAGTTAAATGGCTGCCTTGGGTTCTGTACTACATTGGGCGAGGATTCGAAATTTTCGGACTTTTGGTTGTTACTTGGTCGATGATTTTATTTTTTGGCAGTTCTCAGCTGAAAACCATGTTAGCTTGGACTGGTACAGGAGCAGCTTGTTTCGTTGTTGGTTGGTTTATTGCAAAAGATGACCCTGAACGAAAAAAAGAAAAGAAATTATAGGTTGGCACTTGTATGTGATCAGTAGTTAGCCGCCGATACCGTCTGCTGTGAAAAATGACACCAGAGACTCAAGTTCATCACTTAAAGTGTCTACTCGTTGATGTAGTAGGTTGCGGATTGATAGCAGTCCTAGAACTTCGTTGTTGTTATTGACCAAAGGAAGATGACGGAAGTTTTTTTCGGTCATGATATGGAGTGCTTCACCTAAAGACATTTCTTCTTTTGCACAGATACATTCAGCTGTCATCACCTCATGTAATTTCGTTGTTTTTGGGTTGTTTCCAGCTAATACTACGCGGATCATAAGATCACGCTCAGTAAAGATGCCGGCCAGGATCCGATTGACGGTGACAGCCACTGCACCGACGCGCTGGTCGTGCATGAGATTGACTGCTTCCAACACACTTGCTTCTGGCGATGCTGTGGGTGGGGGCACACTAGCAATCTTTAGTAAATTCATCGATACAACCTCCTGTCCGAAAGCAACAGAAGGAACTAACTGCTTTCAGTCGTGTGATACAAGATTTTCATAAAGTTTGAACCATTGGTTACCTAATGTGCAAACTCCACTAGCTACAACCTCCAATACTTAAATGCTATCGCAGTGATGTTAGAATTGCTTGTTATGCAAGTGGATGTTCTTGCTTTTGGTCCACACCCCGATGATGTTGAAATGGCGATGGGGGGTACCCTGCTTAGACTTCAGTCTCTAGGCTATAGTGTGGGAGTCATAGATCTTACATCTGGCGAGATGGCCACGAGAGGTACCCCTGAAGAGCGTGCGAGTGAGGCTTCTAAGGCTGCTAATATTTTAGGCATTGCGTTGCGACGGTCATTGAACTTGGGAGATAGCCGTCTGAAGGTTACTGATGAGACTAAACTATCTGTAATTGAGGTTATTCGTGAATATCGACCAAAGTTGGTTTTCACTAATTATCCCGAGAATAATCATCCTGATCACTCTGCATCTGGCGTTCTTGTCTCTGAGGCCGCTTATTTATCAGGATTACTTAAAATTGAAACGTCGTTCGAACCTCATCGTCCGAACTGTACTGTCTATTACTTTGTACCACGCAAGGTTGTGCCTTCTTTTGTAATAGACATAACACCTTTTCATACTGACAAGATGAGGGCCGTTCAAGCTCATCAATCACAGCTGTACAATGGTGTCAGTACAGACAACAAAACCTATGTAAGTGAGCCCGATTTTTTGTCGCGCATCGAGGCTCTTGATCGTTATCATGGAGCGTTAATCGATACCAATTTTGGTGAAGCTTTTTTTATTAAAGAGGCTATAAAGGTTGATGATCCTGTTCTTCAATTCAATCGGCCCTTTACCCGAATCACTTAATGCGTATTGCTATAGTGTGTCATCCTACCCACGGCGGGAGTGGTGTAATAGCTTCTGAGTTGGCGCTAGGGCTAGCAGAACGAGGCCATACTACTCACATCGTAAGCTATGCGGTTCCGTTCCGGCTACACGACTACAATCCACGTGTCCGGATTCATGAGGTTGAGGTCGATACTTATCCTTTGTTCAAGTACCCTCCTTATACACTGGGCTTAGCGACGAAGTTGGCGGAGGTTGCCTCAGAAGAGAGTCTAGATATTATCCATGCTCATTATGCTGTTCCCCATGCGGTAAGTGCTTTCCTTGCAAAAGAAATTTTGGGTGATATTGCGCCTAAGATCGTTACAACCTTGCATGGTACAGATATTACGCTCGTTGGTGCTGATGCATCTTTCAAACGTATTACGAGGTTTGCGATGGAGGTTTCTGACTCAGTAACTGCAGTGTCGAAATTTTTACGAAATAGAACTATTGAAGAATTTCAGTTATCACGTTCGGTTGAGGTTATTTACAACTTTGTTGATACGGCCGTTGAAACTACAGATTCTGTCTATCGAAGGGAACATTGGGCACCTGATGGAGAAAAAATTCTTATACATGCTTCAAATTTTAGGCCGGTAAAACGGGTAAGTGATGTTGTACGAATTTTCGAACTTATTCAAAAGAAAATACCAGCTAAGCTATTGCTTGTTGGGAAGGGGCCTGAGCGTTTATTTGTTCAGCAATTGATTAAGGAGCTGCGATTGTCCGAGCATGTTTTTTTTCTTGGAGAGCACGACAGCTTGGAAGCCATTTTTAAATGCTCGGATTTGCTCGTTCTTCCGAGCGAACAAGAGAGTTTTGGCCTAGTTGCATTGGAAGCCATGGCATGCGGAGTTCCAGTTGTAGGTACAAAGGTGGGAGGACTTCCCGAAGTTGTAACTCATGCAGAATCTGGTTATCTCAAGCCGGTGGGTGACATTCAAGGCTTAGCAGATGTTGCTCTAAAGTTGCTTACAAACAAAGAAACGTACCAAAGTTTCTCTTCTGCAGCGAGATCTCGAGCAAAGGAGTTTTCTGCTGATAAAATAATTCCGCAGTACGAAGCGCTCTATGAAAATTTGCTCTAAAACTTTCTGAGAGAGACGAAAGTTAGACTGCTTAAATTATTACTTTTCGCTTGAATGTTGCGAAGTCAAAGTAAGGTTTTTGTTGTCTGTACCTAGTTATGGCCTGTTATAAAACAAAACTTGAATTGATAAAAGAAGACGTGGTTAAGTGTCTTGTTTGTTCACGCCTAGTTGAACACCGTGAGCAAGTCGCTGTAGAAAAAACAAGACGTTTCGAAAGTGAATATTACTGGGGACGACCTGTTCCTGGATTTGGAGATCCATATGCACGCTTACTCGTCGTTGGATTAGCACCCGCAGCGCATGGTGCAAACCGGACCGGTCGAGTATTTACGGGTGATCGAAGTGGTGACTGGTTGTATCAGGCGATGCATCGTTATGGTTTCGCAAATCAAAAAACATCACGGTCTGTAGATGACGGGTTGCACTTAATTGGTGCGTATGTAACCGCTGCTGTTAGATGTGTGCCGCCCTCGAATAAGCCCACCCGCCAAGAGATCATAGCGTGTCGTACCTATCTTGCTAGAGAGCTTGCTGTTCTTACTAGTGTGAAGGTGGTTTTGGGCCTTGGGAAGATTGGTTTTGATGGTTTTCTCGCCGCATGGTGTTCGTTGGGTCGAAGTCTCCCTCGTCCGAAGCCATTGTTCTCTCATGGATCTATGGTGGAGCTTTCAGATGGAATCAGTCTTCTCGGTAGTTACCACCCGAGCCAACAAAATACTTTTACGGGACGGCTGACTCGGGCAATGTTTCACCGCATCTTCAAGAAAGCCAGAAAAATCATTGAAGAGCGAACACATTGCGTGTGACTCATAGGAGGAGCTAAACTACAGGGCTGTGCGAGAAAGTCCTCCACTATGGATCGAGCCAAACACCAATGGGGAAGCTCGACTTGCCTTTGACTTTGTCCCAGCCGCTAGTACTAAGTCTAGGCTGTGGGTCTTTTTACATGGGCTAAACTCAAGTCGTCGCGGCGAAAAGGCTTTGTATTTTGCTCGGCAGGTAGCACGCAATGGCGATGCCTTTGCAAGTTTAGATATGACTGGGCATGGGGATTCGGAAGGTGACCTAAGAAAGCTTTCAATGACTCGAAATATTGCTGATCTGACGCGTGGCTTGGCATTCGTCAAATCAAAGCACGGTCCTTTTGATAGTGTTCACTTAGTTGGATCTTCAATGGGAGGGTTGACAGCCCTTTGGTTCGCTGCTCAAAAGCCCGAAGTTGTTACCCACAATATTGTAATTGCACCTGCTTTTGAAATGGCCTCTCGTCTACTGCTTTCATTAGGTCGTGAGAAGGCTCAAGAGTGGAGGCGAGAACGTACGATTCACCTTGATACTGGTTATGCAGATTTTGATCTTGACTATCACATCGTTGAAGACGAGGCGCGCTACCCGATTTTGGGGCTTGTCAAGCGTTTGACAACTCCGACTTTGATATTTCATGGATCGCACGACGAGGTCGTTCCATGTCAGTTGTCACGGCAGTTTGCTCAACGAATTGATCGAGTGAAGCTGGTTGAAATTTCAGGAGGAGATCATCGTTTGACGGAGAACAAAGAACAACTTTTCGAACAGATGTGGGATTTTGTTGGACCGCCCTAGATTTAACAGAGCTTTAATTTTCGACTCGCTTTAAAAAGATTTAGTCAAAATATTTGAATTTAAATTTTCAGTTTAATGCTGTTGTTATACTGCTTGAAGCACATATGTAGCGAGTCCGATAGCAATCACTCGATCGTTTCCTTCAACAACCTCGAGTCGGCAAGTTGCTAGTGTTCGTCCTTTTCTGACGACCTCACCGATTGCAAGTAATTCTCCTTGCACAGTGCCTAGAAGACTTAGTTTGAACTCTACGGTTTTTACTGTTGACCCAGGTGATACGGAGCCTACAGCAAAACTGCCTGCCGTATCTGCAACGAGGCCAATTAAACCACCATGGACTGATCCGTGGCCGTCCATAAACTCTGGTCGAAATGGTAGGCGCACTCGAGCTACGCCATTTTCACAATATCCCAGCAGCATTCCCAAATTGCGACTGATCGGAGCAGACTCAAACAGTAGTTTGACCTTTTCGAGATGTGAAGAGCGATCGCTTGGTTCGTCATGACGTTCAGAACGGCCACTAACGGGCAAAGGTACTGGAACGAGTATTGGAGATTTCTCTATGACGGCTCTAGCTAGTATTGCCTTTCGCTTGCGTGTCCTACCTTTCACCTTTGTTTTTTTCTTAGCAGCAGAACTAATCGTTCTAGAACTCGAACGAGTCCGGGTTGGTGATTGTGACACTTGCCGTTTCTTTTTAGCAGTTCCTGTCTTTATAGCTTTGCTCGTGACTTTTTTCTTTTTCATGCGCTTTTTTTGTGCCGTTTTCGCACTATTTTTTTTCAGGATTTTCTTCTTAGACTTAGTTTTTGCCATCTGAACTTAATACCGTCTTATTTGTTTACACCTTTTTGCTATTGGCGAAAAGTCAATAATTGTAAGCTTATCACGGCGTTTCAATGAAAAGGACAACATAAATATACAGCCAACGGGCCCCTGTTCAACGATTTATTTGCCTTGTCCCATTCTGCCACGGTACACTTGAGCAACTATTATTGCTTAAAAAATAGATTAAAATGTTTATTATCAGTTATTTATGTGGATTTTTTGAAAAACTTCAGATTTTCAGGTTGGAAATAAAACCTAGGAGATATTAATAGAAACTATATGGAAAAAGACAAAAACTACGATGTTGCGATTCTTGGAAGCGGGCCTGGTGGTTATGTTGCAGCGGTTCGAGCAGGCCAACTTGGCCTAAAGACGGTGGTCATTGAGAAAGAACCACAGCTTGGAGGTACTTGCCTTCATGTTGGGTGTATTCCAAGTAAGGTCTTTCTTTATACTGCTGAGCTTTTGGATCGTTTGGGAAAGATTCAGGACCAGGGAATTGTTGTGGATGGATTCCGGCTTGATTGGGATTTGTTACTGAAGAGAAAGGAACGAATTATTAAGAAGAATGCAGCTGGTATTGCATATTTGTTTCGAAAGAACAATGTTGAAACATTGACAGGTTTTGGTCGGATTTCGGGTTTAGGAATGCTGGAAGTAGAGACACCAACCGGTATCGTCAATGTAACAGCACGAAATATTATTGTAGCGACTGGTTCTTCGCCTAGGTCTTTGCCCAATGTGGAAATCGATGGGACAAGCATCTTAAGTAATAGCGAAATGTTGTCTTTAAAATCTCAACCTAAAACGATTGGTGTTATTGGAGCTGGAGCTGTTGGCGTTGAATTTGCCTCTATGTTTCATAGCTTTGGGACGAAGGTAGTTTTAATTGAGCTTATGCCTCGAATCTTGCCGATTGAAGATGAGGATGTTTCGGTTAGCCTTTTCGATTCGTTTCGCAAGCGTGGCATAGAGACTTTTTCTGGGACGACCGTTAGCGACGTTTCTACGGTGGAATCGGGTATGGAAATCCAGTTTGTCAAACCTGATGGTATGGCAGATAAGCGTGTTGTTGAAAAAATACTAGTGGCGATAGGACGTAAGGCCTGTACGGAAAACATAGGTCTTGAACGTGTTGGCGTAGAACTTAACCGTGGAAACGTTGTGGTTAATGAATTTATGGAAACGACGTCGAAAGGAATCTATGCAATTGGAGATATAGTCGCCACACAACAATTGGCACACGTCGCTTCGGCGGAAGGCATTGTTGCTGTTGAGCGTATAGCGGGACTCTCTGTTTGTGGCTTGAATTACGGACATATACCAGGAGCTACGTATTGCTCTCCAGAAGTTGGAAGTGTTGGGTTAACCGAGTCTGCTGCGAAGGAGCGGGGCTACGACGTTTGTATTGGAAAATTTCCTTTTTCTGCGAGCCCAAAGGCAGCCATTCTTGGCGAAAACGAAGGATTTGTTAAGGTGGTTAGTGAGGCCAAATACGGAGAACTATTGGGAGTGCATATCATCGGTCCTCATGCTACGGATCTAATTGCTGAAGCGGTTTTAGCGATGGAGCATGGAGCAACTGTAGATTCTCTTGTGCATACTGTTCATGCACATCCAACACTTTCTGAAAGTGTAGCTGAAGCGGCACAATCTGTGCCGGATATTGTCGTGCATGCCTGAACAGTTTCTCTGTGTTGATC
>CAZFLB010000231.1:0-2674 GCA_964518945.1 uncultured Acidobacteriota bacterium
CTGACTAAGATTTGGAACTCCGAGGAAGCACTAAAACAAGTTGGATGGCAATAAGAAGACAAGAATGAAGGTGAGAAGGAGCGATTTGTTGTGTTGGTTCGCTCCTTTTTTCTAGCGTGCTATCGATGACCCCGGGTTTGAATTTATAGCAATCTTCTGTTTTCTGAAAAACTTGAGGGGCAAATACAATTCTACGGAGAAACGTGTATGAAAAATGTAATTGTCGTTGAGTTCAGAGCGAAAGAAGGCAAACAAGAAGAAGTTGCAAGCTTGTTCCGAGAAGCATTAGGCGACACAAGAGCATATGAAGGTTGTATATCTGTTGATGTCTATTTTGAGCCGAAAACAAATACCTATACCCTTATTGAGGATTGGGAGTCCCTTGAGCATTATGATGCTTACCTACAATGGAGAATGGACAGTGGAATTCAAGAAGTAGTAGAACCACTCCTAGATGGCGGCATGGAGGGGTTTTTGAAGAGTATTAAGAGACTTGGACCTGTAACAGAACTATAAAAATCGCAACAGCCAAGCTCGCAAATTGAAAAGGAAACTTTCAGGGATGAAAAACACTATTGTGCTTATAGTTCTGACTATCGCTTCTTGCTCAAATAATCAGGAAGTGTTGCTAACCGAAGAAACAGCAATCGCCAAATTAAATGAGTTTTTTGAGCGGCTAGATATTGAGGTTTACAACAAAGAAAAGTTATCTGAAATCGTTACCTCTGATTTTCATATCTTTGAAGTCGGTAATGATTTTGACATAGATTCATTTGATGCTTTTATAAAAGGTATTTTTGCAACAGTTGTTGAAACGAAATGGGAGTTATCCAATTTTGACGTGTCAATAGATAATAAATCGGCTCACATTAGTTACTTCAATAAAGGATTGATTAGGACGACGCAGAATGAAGCAATACATATGAATTGGATGGAAAGCGTTTATATGGTTGTAGACAATGGCGAATTGAAATTGAAGTTTCTTCAGTCTGATGTTGTGAATCAGGAAGTTGAAGAAAGCGGTTGAAAAAACTGAGATATTTCCTGTGACTTGTGCAGAACAAGTCGACCTGGACGTGATGTCTTCGACCATTATTTTCAGTTAGAAGTTACTTGGCGATAATGTCTCTTTTGAGACGATGGTAAGGGGTTAGCAATTAGTATAGGTATTGAGTGGTGATGGTACCCCAATGACTTCTCAGCGACTTCAGAAAGTCCTTCCTAGCGTTTGCCCACTGGACTGTCCGGACACTTGTAGCCTTTCAGTGACAGTTGAAGGTGATTCTGTTGTTGCGGTTAGAGGATCGATGGCGAATCCCTATACCAACGGTGCTATTTGTACGAAAGTTGCGCGTAGTTATCCAGAGATGGTTCACGGTGACGATCGTATTAAATATCCGCTTCGGCGTGCAGGGTCGCGTGGAGAGGGGAAGTTTGAACGAATATCTTGGGATGATGCTTTGGACATTGTTTACGAAGGCTTTACCGCTGCCATTCAAAAGTATGGATCTCAATCTGTTCTACCTTTCAACTCCTCGGGGCCTTATGGTCAGCTTGCGAATGGATCAATGGATCGCCGTTTTTTTCACAAAATGGGTGCATCGTTACTGTTCAGGGGACCACTCTGTGGAGCTGTGAAGGGGACTGCTTATGCGTCTCTCTTCGGGGACTCGGCAGGGATGCCTGTGGAGCAGGCGACTGATTCGGATCTTATTGTTATTTGGGGCAACAACGTCACGGTAAGCAATCTCCATTTTACGAAGACTTTGCAATCAGCGAGAAAAATGGGTGCGAAAGTGGTTGTTGTTGATCCGAAACGCATCAAGATAGCGGAGCAAGCTGATCTCTATTTGCGATTGCAACCGGGTACAGATGTCGTTCTAGCGTTGGCTGTTGCCGCAGAATTGGAGCGTCGCGAAAAAATCGACATGACTTTTGTCTCGCGCTTTACTGTTGGCTTCGACCAATACATGGCTGAGGCTCGAAAATACACGGTTGAAGATGTAGTTGAAATCTGCAAGCTGACTCAGAAGGAATTTGAAGCGTTTGTTGAGATGTATGTTGGGGCTAAAAATATTGCGACATCTATCGGGAATGGTGTCGAACGTAGTCGGAGTGGGGGTTCGGGTCTGAGAGCAGCCATGGCGCTTCAGGCTTTGACCGGCAATCACGGTCGTCGGGGAACTGGTGTTATTTCAAAACAGGGATTTGCGGTGCCGAAGACGACGGAAAAACTCCAGCGGTCGGATTTGGTTCCCAAAGGTACACGGACGATCAATATAGTTGATGTCCCGGAACTGCTCTTAGATGAGGGATATGATCCGCGATTAGCAGCAATCATGATCTACAACCACAACCCAGTTTCGACTCACCCGAACCAGAGGCAGATGATTGATGCATTAAGACGTAAGGACCTGTTCATTGCGGGTTCCGATATTGTTATGACAGACAGCATGCAATTTGCGGATGTTATCCTTCCGGCCGTGAGTCACTTTGAGCATTCGGACCTGTATGTCTCTTATGGTCAGCATTACTTGCAGCGTGCGGAGCCGGTAATTCACGGGGTTGGCGAAGGGTTTCCGAATACGGATATCTTTCGACGGCTTGCGCTTCGATTTGGATATCATGATCCTATGTTTAAAGATGATGACAGCGATCTAATGGATGCCGCTGT
>CAZFLB010000232.1:0-3499 GCA_964518945.1 uncultured Acidobacteriota bacterium
TTTGAAATTGATGTAATGAAGCTGCAAGTCAGCCGCAAACTAAAACTATCTAACCAGGATCACCCGATGACAGATTCCCAAGGCCACCATATGGCCTCAGCTAAACCCACGTGGGTTCAACCCCATCCCCAAAAGCCACTCGTCTACGTTGCCCTCAACGGCGCCAATCAAGTTCTAGAAATTGACTTAACTGAGTGGAAAGTCTCCCGAAGTTTTCACACGAATAAAGGCCCTTATAACATTGGAATCAGTCCAGACGGTAAAACACTAGTTGTAACGGAAAAGAGTAATGACTCCACCGCTTTCTGGGATCTCGCTTCTGGCTCGGAGAGAAAAAGTATTCCTTCCACCAATAAGATAACCCATGGGGTCACAATCAGTCCGGACAGTCGGTTTGCCTTCGTCACGGTCGAGGGCGTGGGTGGAGATCCCGGACTGGTCGAAATATACGATCTCCGGACGCTCGAACGACGCGCTGTTACTGAAGTTGGAAAACAAGCCTCTGGGATAGATTTCTGGAAGATGGAGCCCAAATAAAATAACTCTCAAGAAATCTGACCTAGGAGTGACGAGCAGCCGCCACCCCTCTGCAGGCAGATTCTAAAACATCGTTCGCCTTACGCTATCTACTCAAGAAATGCTGTAGCAGCGGGCACTGGGCACGGAATCGCAGTGCCAGATGGGTCAACATATAAAGCACCTGTAGCAGAACCTGAGAATGCACGTGCACCGGTCAGTCCTAGGCTCGCTGGCGAACTATCGTAGCAATAATCCACCACACTATTTGGATCAAGATTTGGTCCGATACCAGCCGGCACTGCTCCCGCCGTCCATACCCGAGTGTATCCGGACTTCACATATGGTGAAGTTCTTCCAAGGTCACCACCTAGAAATTCCGGTGCAGCTACTGGGTAGTTTGGAATTCCTATACCAGCACAGTTACCTCCGTTGCGACACAAGTTAACCACATCGGAAAACAATCCTCCGTTAGCTGACGCATACGTCTGTTGCGCTGAAATAACGGAGCGTGTGTCACCAATTGCTTGCGCTTCATTTGCTGACACTCGAGCTCGAAGTAAACTCGGAATAGCAATCGCGGCAATAATGCCAATAATAGCGACTACGATCAACAGTTCGATAAGTGTAAATCCCTCGTTCTTACGCATTTTTTTACTAGCCTCCAAAGCTACGTTGAGTCTCTCTCCCGATATGTTGCAATTCTCATGCCAGAACAATCAAACCGTAACTATCTCAAAATACCACTTAAACCTCTGTTAATCAAAAGGTTCTCGTCAAGACAGGTTGCCTAGGCACCAATCACAATACACAAGCCTCAAAAGTTCCACAAATTGTCATTCAACTGACATTTCTATGCACTCCTCCCAAACCTCAGGCATCTTCTTGCTGATGTTCTGAGGAAGTCTCGGCATTAGTTGATTTGCATCTTCCTAGATTTAAATAAGTAACAAATGAATGCTAGAACAAGCCAAGGGTCAATGAGATAGTCCCAAACGTTATCTGATTCCAAAAGTCTAAAAAAGTAACCGAAAACTGCAAAAACTATTAAATAAACTGGCACGAAATAACCAACTATAGCGCTATAGACACAAAGCACTATCAACCACAAAAATAATGCCGACCCGCCAAAACCTAGCTGGTAGGGATCGTAAGTACCAACACCCAAAGCCATCGGATAAAAAAACGCTGCGACAAAGATAACCAATATTACAAATCTGCGTCTTACCTCAATTTCTGTAAAAGCACTCGCGACAACCAACCCAACACTTATGTAACTGAGATCTCCCATAAATGCTCTTAAATATCCCACAGGTGGCAAACCCCAGATGGGGAGCAGCAACGCACCCAGAAGAACCCCAATAGCAATTAGCCAATGCGTCAAACTCTTACCCCAAAACAGGACGAGCCGTGCAATCAGCAATGCCCAACCAACCGAATCAAATGGGAACATCAAAATTGTTCCTCTAGCCATAACAGATTGAACATAACGTGAACGATATGTTCCCGATTCCATGTATAAAACAAATGGAAATTTCCGTCTAAGGTCTGAACGATCCAAGGATATGCCAATCGAGAACTTCTATCTTCCTTCCGAGGAGATTTAACAGTATGAAACATTTGAAAAGATTGCCCATCGTCCATAGAAATCGCTAACTTCAAATTATGGCGATCACGCTCGCTATCATTAAAAGCCAGTAACACCTCCTCTTTTCGAGTCCGATAAGCAAATATCGCTGCATCAGGATTGCGCAAAGACGTAAAAGAAATGGGACCCCAGTTATTTCCTCCGTCACCAGAAGACACTACTGAAATCCGTGACGGACTACTTCCTGTCTTTCGCATAAACGCTGTCATCTTGCCGTTTCCAAAATGAACAAGCACTGGCTGAATAGCAGACCTCCCTGACGTGAGACGAACCTTATTCATTACGGCGCCACTAAGAGGATCAACTGTCAGTAGTTCGCTGAATTTTCCCAAAAATTCGTGATAAACCGGTAGCCTCATGTATCCTTTTGAATCAGTAACCACTGGACCACGTACAAGGGTACTTAGATTTAAGAAAGGTGAAGTAATAAGCCTCTTCGCCGGCCCCCAACTCAAACCTTTATCATCAGAGACACGAGCATTAATCGCACTGCCTGACCAACCTCCGAGCGACACACTCACATAGAACAACCAAATTCTGCCTTCTCTACCCCGAAGTGAAGTCGACTCTCTATAAAGTACAGGATTCCCTAACTTTTTTATATACCGGGACAGATCCGTCTGCGTAGAGGCACGAGTAACTATCTCTTCTGGTTTTGTCCATTCCAAGTGTTTCGGTATAAACCTGGAAGCATAGAGTGAAACGTCCGAAGCACCCTCACGGCTTCCCCCATACCAAACGGCGAGTAATTCTCCGTTCTCAATCTCTATTGCGGTTGCACTATGGACAGACGCAATTTCGCCAGAAGAAATTACTCTTGATGCATACAAGCTCTGTTCTCGGAACACAGAGTCTCTCTGGGAATCAAAACCGCTCGTTTTCTCAACACCTAAAACTCTGGTTCCAACCCTCCTAGGTTGAACAGAAAGATCCTGTGACCCGGCTGTATCTAGACTTGCACCGAAACCATCCAACAGGAACATCACCCATAATGAACATAGACACAACGATACCAAAATCATCCGAAACAACGAGTTCATGATTGCTTTACAGTAATGTACAATCAAAATACACTCAATACCGACTTTTTAACCGTTAAAGAGGTCCGTCGTGTCAACTTTGTTTTCGTCTAGGCCCCCCATTATATTTTTCATCGCAGGACTCTATCTAACAACTCCTTCAATGGCTCAGGAAAATCCTTTTGACACAGGAGTAGACAGCAGAATTGGGGGACGACTGTTTCGAGCAGAGTGTGGCCGTTGTCACGGTCGTGATGGAAAAGGTAATGATGAGACCATTGCCCCTGATCTAACTACCGGAAGCTTCCGTCGCGCA
>CAZFLB010000233.1:0-8028 GCA_964518945.1 uncultured Acidobacteriota bacterium
TTATCAACGAGGGCACGAATTTTCCTAATACCATCTATTCCGAGTGGATCATACTTGCTCAGTTTAGTTCTAGTCACAAATGCAGGACCAATCGCCACATAGTCGACTTCCATTTGAGTAGCTCTTGACGCTTGTGAAACTGTGTGAGTGGACACACCGATGATAGCGTCTGAACCTAATATGCGACGAGCAGCTGATATCGACATATCCTCCTGCCCAACATGCAATCCATCAGCACCACAAAAAAGAGCTATATCTGCCCGGTCATTGATGACTAGTGCAATCCCATTTTGATGCGCAACGGAAACAGCCATCTTTGCCCAGCACATAAATTCTTTTGCGCTAAGATTCTTAGCTCTTAACTGCACTAATTGACAACCTGCCCGCGCAAGAGCAATGATTTTAAGTGGCAAGGATGACGGAGTCTCAAATTCTGCATCTAAAATAGGATACAGAAACGAAAAAGGTATTTTACTATTCAAAACTCTCGAGGAATCTCGTTGTATAGCGACCTGCCTGAAACTCCGGGTTATCCAAAATTCTAAGATGCAAAGGAATCGTAGTTTTCACTCCTTCTATTACCGTCAGACGCAAACAGCGTCTCATACGTTCAATGGCTTCAGACCGGTCACGACCATGCACAATTAACTTGGCAATTAGCGAATCATAAAAAGGCTGGACTTCGCACTCAGCATGAGCAACAGTATCAACGCGAACACCGGGGCCACAAGGAGTGTGAAATGATTGAATCTTTCCAGGCGATGGCATAAAGGTGTTAGGATCCTCTGCATTCACTCGACATTCAATACTCGCTCCTCGTATAACTACATCCTTTTGGGAATAGTCAAGTGTTTCTCCAGCAGCAATGCGGATTTGATCTTTGACAAGATCTAGTCCTGTAACCATTTCCGTAACCGGATGTTCAACTTGGATCCGCGTGTTCATCTCAATGAAATAAAAGTTGTCGTCTTCATCAAGTAAGAATTCAACCGTCCCAGCTCCTTCATACTCGACCGCAGTGGCTGCTCGTATTGCAATCTCCCCCATCTTTCTTCTCAATTCCTCGGTTACTCGAGGAGAGGGTGCTTCCTCTAAAAGCTTTTGATGCCTCCTCTGAATCGAACATTCTCGCTCCCCTAAATGGACTGTACGGCCATTGTTATTAGACATGATTTGAATCTCGATGTGACGTGGGTTTACTAAGTACTTCTCCATATAAATCTCAGGAGAACCAAATGATGCTTTAGCCTCACTTTGTGCTGAAAGAAACGCGCGTTGAATATCCTTTTCGCTTTCCACAATACGCATACCTTTCCCACCACCACCAGCAGATGCTTTAAGAATAACTGGATAGCCGATCTTTTTTGCAATAGGAGCAACTTCATCTGCCGTTTGCAAAGGTCCATCTGAGCCTGGAATAACAGGGACCTTAGCTTTGCGCATTGTCGTTCGCGCTAAAGCTTTATCACCCATCAGTCTGATCGCCTTAGGAGATGGCCCAATAAACCGCACATTACAATCCGCTAGCACTTCGGCAAATTGTGCATTTTCTGCAAGAAAACCATAACCAGGATGAACTGCATCTGCACCCGTAATCTCCGCCGCAGAAATCAACGCAGGAATCAATAGATAACTCTCCGCACTTCTGGCAGGTCCAATACAGACTTCTTCATCTGCAAAACGGACATGGAGGGAGTCACGGTCTACCTCAGAGTAAACAGCTACGGTCCGTATGCCCATCTCCTGACATGCAGAGATTAGCCTTAGAGCAATTTCTCCGAGGTTCGCAATTAAATATTTTTTGAACATATTAAAGGAGTTAGAGAGTTGAAAAACACGATTGTCAGCAGCAACTATGCCTCACGAATGGCAAAAAGTGGGTCACCGAAAGAAACCGGCTGTCCGTCATCTACATATGCTTCAACAAGTTCCCCCTGATACTCTGAAAGGATGTCGTTCATCAGCTTCATCGCTTCAATGATGCACAGAACCTGCCCTTTGTTAACTTGAGCACCTTTTTCAGCAAATGGTGCTTCTCCAGGCCCCGGCTGCCGGTAGAACGTTCCTACCATAGGAGCCTTTACGATCATCAGCCCTGTCGTATCGGGCAGAGACGCGGTAGAAGTGTCAGACGGTGAACTTCCAACATTTGTATTTATTACTTGCTGGTCAACTCGAGAGCTAGCAACTGCCTCCACCACACCTTTTTTAATACGGAGCTTCACCCCATCCTCTTCAAGCTCAAACTCAGTGATATTTCGCTCATTGAGAAGCTCAAGAAGCTCTTTCAGTTCTGGAAGATTCAAATTCGGTCCCTTCATTAGTTTGAATCTAGGAGATTAGCACAACCTTCATTACGAGGGTAAACGACCACTACTTTTTGAAGTCTAAAATGGTATGTAAAACGAATGGAGAAAATTGTTTAACAACTTTAGCTTTGGGCAACCACTATTTATTACGTGAACTGGCAATCACATCTAGCCATTTTTCTAGAGACACTATAACTCTTTTGCTTTCAGCAGAAGAAAGACTGTCAGTTCGTGAACACTGAAGAGGTTTGTTTACTGACTTAGCGACATGAGCTCTCAATTCTTGTATTCGGTACTGGAACTCCACTTTACTCGGTTCTCGTATTATTAAGTGTTCGTAGATCTCAATCGCTTTGCCCGAGTAGCCTTGAGCTGCATATAGCTCCGCTAACGTTTTAGTTTCAAGCTCTTTATGTTCTGACACTAAACCTAAAGAACGTTCACCTGCTACTCAACGTCCAACGTAACACTACAGGTAGAACGACAACCAGTAATCGCTTCATGAGTAATTAAAATTACTGTATGTGTTGCGACAGTCGTAAAAGCATGGGTTACACCACGTCCCGTTTTGGTGTATCCATCACCGAAAGCCCATTCTTATCTAGCGATCTCATTTCCAACACAGCTAGAGTCTGTGTCACCGATCGATTGTGTCGCCGTAAATGCAATCGACTCACCGACAGTGTACTTAAGCTTGTCCGGCTCCCAAATAAAACTACAGACAGATTGCCCAGGAAAAGATGGTCGATCTGCTGCACGTAGAAATATTGCCACTGAGCGCTGAGTTTGATTTGAATAATTTATCGATGCTTCACGTCCGGTAATACTAACTACAACATCGTTTTCCTGATCAGTCCGAAAAGGTGACCAATAACGTACTCGAGCAACGCCGTCTGAATCTGTAATGGCGGAAACAGGTCCAGCTTCAACACCTCCCGTGGAAGGACGTGGACCGTTAACAGGTGCTAGATTTCCAAGATCAAGAAAGTCCGCTCCATCTCGGGTGATATCAAAATTGATGGTTCGCTCCGAAATTCGTTCTCCGTTAGAGTCACGGACAACAGCCTCAATGATGCTATTCGACAAACCATCCGACACCAATGAATCAGGGACAGCCCGCATCTCAATAGCAAGACCTAACTCTGAAGGACCGACAAGTTCAGGTGGCCCAGGGTTATCCAGTTTACATCCTGTGAACAAAAGAACAAGACAAGACAGCGCTACTGCGAAACATGACACGGTAATGCTTTGTCGCAAAAGCAAAGACGAAATAGTTGTCTTTAGCCTAGTCATGTCGTCCCTCATTAAAAATCTCCAAACGTAATGTTGAGATACCCTCTAACTTGTACTTGGCGACCAGCTAAATCACTGCCGTAAAAATCTATCTGTGCAAGTGTCGAGATCACTTGAGCCCCTCCACCTCCTGCAAGTTCTGTCAGTGGAGACTCTAGTTTTGCTTGCTGACGAACTACCATAAAAGCACGCGTTACCTGACTCCCATCTGCAGGAACACGAAAATTAGAAACACCATCAAACGAGTACGGCACATCCACGCCTTGGACATTGCGACCATCAGCACGTGTGTATGTCACCCGGTACCGACTAAAAACAATGTCCTGTACCGTGCTCACCAAACCCAACAGGTCCTTAGGTTGAGCTTGCATAACCACAATTCCATTATCATTAAAAGCAACACAAATACCCGGTTTTTCTGTAACATCGGCACATACATCAGAAAAAATATCGTCACCAGCAGTCATGCCACTACCGGTAGCAGACTCTCCTGACATATCTACAATCGCTACAAGGGTGTTCGTCGTGTCATCGTCCTCAGTCTCAGTAGTACAGCTAATATTTAAAAAGGCGAGTAGAGTTAAAAAAAGGACTGGAAAACTCGTCCAAACCACAGCGTCTTTCGTATGCCTCATTAATGCTTCCTTCCTAAAGAGTATCCTTTCGAATTCGAGGCGTTAAGAAAATCAGGAGTTCTTCATTTCGAGTGTCCATACTCTTACTCTTGAATAGCCTTCCTAGTACGGGTATTTTGTGTAACAGCGGAACATACTGCTCCTCTACCTGTTGAGTATTTACAAAAACTCCACCAATAACAGTGGTAGAACCATCAGCCACTAAAACTTGGGTGGTAGCAGCTTGGGTTACAATGCTTGTAATTCCATTTACTTGGCGGCCAAAATCAAGCGAAGCATTATTAACCGCTATGTCCAAGATAATGGTGGCGGCTGAAGTTATTTGTGGTGTCACTGCTAAATCCAACACCGCATCCTTGAATTGGACAGTAATAGTGTTGTTGGCAACGACCTGCACTGGGAAGGTTGTGCCCTGTTTAATCTCAGCTGCTTTGTTGTTCTGGGTAATGATCTTAGGAGCAGAAATTATGCGAACTTGACCGCGACGCTCAGCCGCTGAAATTGCGGCATCAATATTAAAAGCCCCTGTTATGCTCCCTAGAGACAAACCAACAGCACCCGTCGGAGCTCCCGCGAATGGTAGGTTTACGGCATAACCTCGTTGAACCTGAAGCGTCCCCTCAGAAATCTGAGGAGGAGCGACACCACCAGATGTAGCACCGGGAACTTGAAAATTGCGCTGTGTTGTCGATCCTATAGGTTGACCATCAAGTTGTATGCGATTTGGGAACGTGAGTTCAGTCGTGTTTCCATGAGCTTGCGTTTGGTTGCCCGTAAATCCCCACTGAACGCCAAGCTGTCTGGCAAAGGTTCGTGTAGTCACAACAATGCGAGCTTCAATTTCCACACCTGGTATCGGCGTGTCAAGGGCATCAATAAGATTATTGATAGCTGCGACGCTTCCCGAAAGATCAGTAAAAATAACAGTATTAGTTCGCTCATCCGTTACAATATCGCCACGAGCCGATAGGTTTCGTTGCAAAAGCGGCATAATTTCAGAAGCCTTGGCATAAGAAAGAACCCGTGTTCTAGTAAAAAGTTCTCCAGTAAGTGCCATTTCTTCGGCAAGCTCTCTTTTTTCTGCTTCCTCCGCCGCAAGCTCAGACAGCGGCGCGATCCGAATCACATTACCTTCGACAACATACCCAAGCTTGTTTGTCTTGAGAATCAGTTGTAAAGCTTGGTCCCAAGGCACTTCGGTCAATCTCAGAGTGACTCTGCCGGAAACTCCGGGTTGAACGACTAAATTGAGACCACTTATGTCAGCAAAAAGGCGAAAGATATCCTGAATATCTCCATCCTTGAAGTCCAAAGTAATAAGGTCACCGGTATACTGCGCTTCTCCAGAAGGGTCAAGAAATGATTGTTCAGAATTTTGTGGTAGAGGCTCCACAATAGTTACTGGCGGTGGTTGAGGTAACGCTGCTAGCGAGTCATCAGGAAGTGAATCTATTTGTTCAGTGACAATCTCTACTGGAAACGTACCTCCATCTTGTGAGCTAATGACAAAATCAGACATGGAGCGAGAAGCTACACTGCTATCTTCAACCATCGTTGAAGCGACTACCAATGGGCCGCTGAGATTGTCAACGGCAACCTCACTTAAAGGCATTTCGGATTCACTAAACCAACGACTCTTTTGAGTAGAGTTAGTTTCTTCTAGTAAAGAAGAACTGCTAGCGATTGTCTCGATTCTCTCTTCAGAACGAGAAAATATTATCTCTACCCCTTCATCTTGATCACGAGTCCCGTAATACATACCTCCATCATGATCAAAAACAACACGCATGATCTGTGGATTTGCAGTTCGAAATTGAGACACACGTACGCGATCAACACCAAGTTCATCTATTGCCATTGCTCCCTGTCGAACAGTGTTTAGAACACCGTTAAAGTCAAAAACTAGACGAGGAGGACCGTCGAGCTCGAAACTCGTGTAATTGAGCCAACCATCAGCAGCTAAATGAACCTTCAATAAGCCATCAAGAACCTCATAAGTAATACCAAATATCGCAGTGGCTGGGTTTTCCAATGTGACTGGAGGAGGAATAACTTCCTCCTGAATACCACCATCTTCAACGCCCCGTAGACCTAGGTTAGAAGCACCTCCGAATACCGAGCCTCCGTGAACTAGCATTTCAGGCGAGGTCGAGCTGACAGAAGGAGCAGTAACACTTCCATCGAACACTATATTAAGGGATTGCTCTGAACTCGATATCTGAAAAGGTGCAATTTCAGCTAGTTTAATCTCAATACGTGACAATTGACGGCCATCAACTTGGTCCAAAGTAGTCGTAATAATAGACTCGACTTCCTTACTTCCAACATTTATACGTCTATCCAATGCAGATATATCAGCTCCAGGCAAGTCGATAACGAGCGACATTGGGTCAGGATTGTAGTGCGTATAGAGAACAGCACCCGTTGTCTCAAGCCAAACTCTGGTCTGACCTTCACTAACATGAAAGCGAACCGCGTTAACTGTTGCGGTTGAAGCACTATGAACTGACTTCCCAACCTGTCCGAAACTAACCGCTTCGTCAATTAAGGTCAAAAACATCACGAGTAGCAAAGAACGGTAAAACAACCTCGACGGTTTCATCGTTGCTCCTCCAATGGATGTAGTTGTTTCTCGACCTGTTGAAATTTGCCTGCGCTAAAAGGCTCACTGCTGTTCTGTTGAAAAACCACTTTCTGGCCATCTATATTTGCAATATTACCGTCGTATAGCTGGTCGCCATTCCGTGCAAAATAACTTTTATTGTCAGTGCCTTGAAACATAGCAATGTAGCCTTCAGGCGTTTTTACAATCCCTTGTAAACTAACTTCCTGAATAAGCATTCCCTGTAATCCGGGTGGACGCGTTGTTAAGTCTAAAACGGAAAAGCCCAAGGAAAGACTCACAAATGGGTCACGGCGTCCCCGCGATGAATAACGACCAAAACCCTCTGTAAGTTCGATTCCCTTAGAAAGGTCATTGTTGCTGCCCACAGGCGAGGGTTGCTCTTCCTCAACTTCTCTATTAGTGATTTCAGGTTTGGAAATCTGAGTTTTTTCTGAAATAAGATTTAAATTCGCTGCAATAGCTTCCCCGGATAAAACGAGAGCAACAACCCAAATATTGATGAACATGTTTGATGGCCGTATCAGTTGTAATCCGGTCTTCCGAACTATGGCTTTCCGATAAATGTTCACTGTTTTTTTCTTTCGCTAGGGTTCATGGCACCGCTGGCGTTGTAACCGTGTCGATAAAAACAAACGTCGTTGCAGTACAAGTCGCGACAATAGTTGATGATAGCGTCGGTTCTCGTTTCGCTTCGATACTGAGATTTGTAACATTAACAATGCGCGATAGCCGACTCAACGAATCAAAGAAAAACGCCAAATTATGATAACTTCAGTAAAGAGCTAGGTTAATAGGCCATTCAGCATATAAGTCGTTTCCTTTGGTTGCTTCTGGGTTAAATCTTAAGACTTCCAGACTGGACTCGGCAGCAAGTTGTTGCACTTTGCGAAGCAAGTCATCTACTTCCTTCTGACTCGGGAGAATACGGGAAAGAGTTTTCAAGACCGCTTCTTTCTGCTCCACTTCACTTTGAAATTCAGTAAGACGAGCTGTCGTTATACGGGCATGCTCAACTTCTGTCTGTAAAGTCTGTCGTTGTGTTACTTTGTTTTGAAGGGTGGCCTGCATCGGACTATAGACAAACCAATAAAAAACAGCATAAACAGTGGCACCAAGAAGACAGCAAACCAACACCTGTGTACCGAAGCTCAAATTGTTCATAACT
>CAZFLB010000234.1:0-8049 GCA_964518945.1 uncultured Acidobacteriota bacterium
AAGAGAGAAACCACTTCTTTCGACTATCAAAATATCGAGACTCCTTGTTGGAACACTACAAACGGAACCCAGACTTCCTAGTACCTGAAATCCGGCGGAATGAAATCTTAAAAGTACTTGAATCCGGACTTGAAGATTTATCGATTAGTCGCGAGAGTCAGAAATGGGGAATTCCTATTCCTTTCGATACCGATAGTATTGTCTACGTATGGGTTGATGCACTCATTAATTTCATCTCTGCCGTCGGATTCGGACAAAACGATACGGTTTTTGACAAATGGTGGCCTGCTGACCTGCATATTATCGGGAAGGACATCACGCGATTCCATTGCATCTATTGGCCAGCGATGTTGATGAGTGCAGAGATTCCCTTGCCCAAACAGATTATAGGGCACGGTTTCATTATGTTTGAAGGGGAGCGTATGAGTAAATCATTGGGAACGGTGGTCGACCCATTAGACATAGTAGATCGTTTTGGACCCGATCCTCTTCGCCTATATCTAGTAAGAGAAATTAGTTACGGCCAAGACGGAGAATTCTCATGGAAACGCTTCGAATACCGGTACAACTCAGACCTAGCCAACAATTTAGGAAATTTAGTCAATCGTATAACTAGCATGGCTGCAAAATATCTCAATGGGACAATTGAACGGCCCTCAGGGCATGGCTCTCTGCAAACAACAACTCAATCCGCAGTCACTCGTTACACAGCTGCCATGGAGTCGCTTAAACTTCACGAGGCCGCAGCTATTACATTTGACCTTATTGACAAAGTGAACGAATTCATTACAAAAGCTGAACCGTGGAAACTAGCAAAGGACCCATCGCAACTTAATCAACTCAAGCAGGTTCTATACGATGTTACAGAAGCAACCCGGATTGCTACAGTACTATTAGCCCCAGTAATGCCGGATTCGTCAGAAAAAATCTTCCATCGCCTAGGTGTATCTATCAAATGTACGCAACTAAGAATCGATAAACACGGAATCTGGGGAACCTCACTAGAACTCGCAACGAGAACAGGAACTGCTATTTGGCCACGTCTAGAGACAAAAAGCTAAGTTCAAACCTCGATCGATTTTTCAAAAATCAAGAGGGCACGGATTTCGATGATTATAAATATACACAGTTCCTATTGTCTTCCATCCCGACCCTGCTCTCCACTATCAACACCTAAACCATCACGGAACACCAACTCACCACCCTTATTTGATGTTTGGATGATCACAACCTGGGCAGAGACAGCAACAACAAAACTTAAAATCCGAAAGCGACTTCCTCTACGGCGCTCCAACCTCTTATAATCATGCCAAACTATATCGAAACGAAGTCCTGCAACCAAAAATAATAGAATTACAGTAACGAAGGCCCAATCACTATGCGTCTCTAATGCAGCACGCGAAGCAGGTTCTAAATTTAACTCCAGACCATTGGCTGCGAGTTTTCCAGAAATCGCTGCTAATCCCGAGCCACTTGCAGCAAACACATACAACACAACCGCGCAACGGTCCAGCCATCGAAGCCTCTGACTGCATAACAGAAACACATCAATAACAAGTGCCGTGGAATAAAGTGCTATAGGATAGTGGACCAAAATGGGATGAATGTTGGGAAAACCAGAAAACACTATTGCCTCTTTCACCGAGCGTACCCTAATCTAGAAACATATAAATTAAACTATTGGCAGAATTTAAATTTGGCCTAGTTGAACCGATGTCTAGAATTCAGCAACCCTTAAATAGTTTTCTTACACTCTCATCAGTGTCACTAACTGTTTTCACTCTTCTGTAACCACTACCTTGACCATACTGTCTCCCTGACGTATAGAATCAACCACTTCCTGCCCAGAGACAACTTTTCCGAATACGGAATGCTTATTATCTAGCCAAGGGGTCTCCGTGTGAGTAATAAAAAATTGTGAGCCGTTTGTATTGGGACCAGAGTTAGCCATGGAAAGAATCCCTGGTCCGCTATGTGTGAGGCTGTCGTGAAACTCATCCTCAAATTTATAACCTGGCCCCCCCATACCTGTACCTTCAGGGCAACCAGTCTGAATCATGAAATTCTCAATCACCCGATGAAAAATTAATCCGTCATAAAATCCTTGTTCGGCAAGTTTTTGAAAATTCTCACAGGTTTTGGGAACCAAATCATTACAGAGTTCAATCCGTATCGTTCCTCTGGTCGTTTCGATCGCCGCAACTTTCATAATTAGACTTTTTTCCTTTCTGTCTCACAAAACTAACAGGGGAACCAATGTCACCAGTTCCAAACATAGACAAATATTAACTTAAATGAGAACAAACAGGTCACACTATCAACTCCACACCTATAGCATCATGGTCTGACAAGGGACGCTCTCTATTTTCTCGGAAGTCATGAATTACCAACGGGTCTCTCGTTTGAAGGCCACGAGTAGCCAACCAGTCAACTTTTAGCGGTAAGCGCCCTTCATAATCTCGTAATGCCCAGTGAATAAATGAGAAACACCAGCCCGGCAACCATTCCCCAAGGTTTTTTCGAGTCTTATCACAGTTAACATCATATGACATCGTTCGCTCACCCAGAACGTTACATTTTTGATAATCAAAACCACGTTCCTCTAGTAACTGAAACAAGCGTTTCTCAAACCAGATATTTGGATTTAAGTAGTGTTTTACTGAACGGTCCACCCCCATTATCACTCGCAACCAATAACTCATGATTGCATAAAAAGCGCGGGACGAGTCATGTGTTGTAGTATTCCAATCACCTCCTATAACTGCAACACGTTCCTCGCTTAAGCTGTCTAGAACATCACCCATTTGGGCACAACGATGAGACTGCCGCGACTGTGCATCCAAGTGCACAGCAACCGCTGTAACCGGCAACCCTGGCAATTCCACATCAGCTATGACTGCAGCTTGACTACCGAGCCTCTTTTCACGGCCTTGCATTTTGTCCTTACCATTACTCAAAGGAACCCTACGTGCTTTTGAAAGTGGATACCGACTCAGAATGGCATTGCCATGAAGACCTAGCTGATTCTCGCCACACATTTCGTATTCCACACCTGAGCCTTTTGATAGATTCAAATAACAAGGCGCAAAAACAAAATTCATGGAAAGCTCATGCGCTAACTTCTGTGCAACTGCCTCATTCCCCGACCTGGCCATTCCAACATCCGTTTCGGTCAATAAAACGACATCCGCATCGACCAAATAGGGATCACTACGAAACACCTCAAGCTGGCCTTCCAACTCAATGCCTCGTTCAAGATTCCAAGACACAACTCGATACAGCGATTTCCCCTTTGAAACTGTAGACAGAGCATTATCAACATCAACAGTACTGAGAACACCCATAACCGTCTCAGCAACGGAACTATATAACCGGTGAGAAAAGAGCTCCGGAGTAGAATTACATTTCGAGAATTCATCAAAATGAGGTTTTAGTCTACTTTCAATTTCGGAATAAACTGAGGGCAACAAAATACCTTTATGCATATATATAGACATCTTACGTGCCAACCACAAAGTCTGACAAGACCGTGTTAACCTTTTAGTTGAAACATGAGACACCGTCTGCCTGCTGATTTACTTTATATAACAACCGCACAGGCCTGTGACCAAGTCAGTCCAAGTCCACCTCACCTCACTTTGTACGTTGGCCGTAGCGAAGAGATCGTCAAAACAATCATCACCCAATTCGAAAACAAATATGATGTTCCTGTAACTGTTCGCTATGGCGGCTCAGCACAACTCGCTGCTACAATCCTAGAAGAAGGCTCGGACAGCCCGGCAGATGTTTACTACGGTCAAGAAATACTCGCCCTGGGGACACTCGCAAGAAATAAGCGACTCAAAGTACTACCACTACCAGTGCGGGAAAAAGTTGATTCCCGTTTTCGCTCAAGCGAGCACCGATGGGTGGGTATTTCAGGTCGAGCACGTGTACTTATATACAACACAAACACTGTCTCGGAAGTAGAACTTCCAGATACACTTGACGGATTAACTGATAGTCGTTGGAATGGCCTTGTTGGTTGGGCTCCAACGAACAGCTCGTTTCAATCTTTTGTAACCGCGATGAGACTTCTCCAAGGTGAAAAGAAAACAAAAGACTGGCTGAGCAAAATGGTCCAGAATGGATCCAAGTCCTACCGCGATAACACTCCGCTATTTGAAGCTATTTTGAGCGGCGAAATCCACATTGGCCTAACCAATCACTATTATTTATTCCGACAACTCAGGGACTCAAACGGAACGTTACCCGCCCAAAATTACAGTCCGAGAGGCGGCGGGCCTGGGGCGCTGGTTAACGTGGCAGGCGCTGGGATTGTGGATTCAGCACCAAATCCAAAAAGAGCCCAGCAATTCATTGAATACCTTCTTTCGGCGGAAGCACAAGCACATTTTTCAGAAGAGATATTTGAATACCCACTAGTTAAAGGAGTTTCAGCTCATCCCCTCTTACAACCACTTTCAGAGCTTAATACACCAAGGAGCAATCTAAACGAGTATGGCAACATAGAAGGCACCCTCCAACTCTTAGAAGAAGCTGGAGCTCTTTAATTCAGCAATAACAGGATCAGGCATGTTAAACACAAAACAAGAACTTGATTTTCATAATCGTTTAATAAAGTTCCGTCGGGAGCTACACCGCTACCCAGAACTAGCTTTTCAAGAAGTCCACACGTCAAAAGTAATTTGCCGTGAGTTAGATCGTTTAGGAGTTAACTACCAAAAGGACATCGCCAAAACTGGAATTCTTGTGGATATATCTGGAACGAATACAGATAATAACCGCCCAAAAATTGCCCTTCGAGCCGACATGGACGGTCTTCCTATTGAGGAAAATACTGGCTTAGAATTTTCTTCAGAAAATAAAGGTGTCATGCACGCATGTGGGCATGATGGACATTCAACAATGCTATTAGGTGCGGCCGAACTTCTCTCCAAAGAACCAGACTTGGCAACACCGGTACGTTTAATTTTTCAACCAGCTGAGGAAATTGGTGCAGGGTCTCAAGCCATGATTCAATCTGGAGCACTTAAAGATGTCTCGATGATCTTTGGAGGTCATATAGATAATCGCTATCCAACTGGAACTATCATTACCCACGCAGGCACAGTCAATGCTTCTAGTAATAAATTCCGAATCGACATCTTAGGCAAAGGAGGTCATGCTGCACGACCACACGAAAGTGTAGATTCAGTAGTCGTAGGCTCACAACTCATAGTCGCACTTCAGACGATTATCTCTAGAGAGTTAAATCCCGCTTTTCCAGCTGTAGTAACTATCGGAAAATTCGAGGCTGGTAAGAGCGCAAATATCATTGCTGAAAAAGCTGTAATTGAAGGAACGATTCGCGCACAAACAACTGCAGTTCGAGACCAAGTGATTGCGGCAATAAAACGTATTGCCCATGCCTCAGAACAGCTACATCGTGCACAAATCTCAGTAAATATTCAAGAAGGGGTTCCACCAGTTATTAACAGCGAAGAAATGGCTCAAATTGCACGAACAGCTGCGAGCGCCTTGGTTGGGCCTTCCAATGCAGTGCCCCTAGATACGGCCAACATGGGTGGAGAAGATTTCTCAAACTATCTTGAACACGTACGAGGGTGTTATGTCCGGTTCGGTGCTTGCCCCGTTACTGGTAAAAACCACCCGGCACACTCTAATAAATTTGATATCGATGAAGCGGTGCTTTCAATTGGGGCCAAGTTCTTTTTTCATGTTGCTAAGCTTGCAGGAACTTATGCTAAAACGCTCACTTCATAAAAACTGGAGTCTCCTAACGTCATCGCCGACTCGGACGTTCACCCAACTCCACTAATACATCTAGAACTTTCCCTTCCCTCCAAAGGGATACTTTGA
The DNA here is from genome assembly GCA_964518945.1 of uncultured Acidobacteriota bacterium. Classification (GTDB taxonomy): domain Bacteria; phylum Acidobacteriota; class Vicinamibacteria; order Marinacidobacterales; family SMYC01; genus CAZFLB01. Next base: position 5,863 of record CAZFLB010000234.1, read on the forward strand.
CAGTGTCTCCCACACGATGGCTACTTTCAAGAGTCACTGTAAGCTCTTGACGTGTACGTGTCGGCTCATCATTAATTGCAAGAACAAAGTCTGCACCCAGTGGCACTCTTAGATTACCCAGGCGACCCATCTGATTAGGACCACGTATTCCAGATCGGTGCGCAGGACCACCTAGTATCGATTGAGCAACTAACACACCACCTCCGCCGGGAGTTCGAACCCCATTTCGATTCAAGCGCACTGCCAAGTTCGGACTAACATCCATTAGCGTTACTCCTAACCAAGGATGAGGATACCGACCGTGTTCAATTAGTTCAGGGATAACTCGCGCAAGTGTGCTGGAAGGGATAGCGAAACCAATACCAGCTGACGCCCGACTTGGGCTAATAATAGCTGAATTAAGACCAACCACCTCTGCGTCGAGATTTAAGAGAGGCCCTCCCGAATTCCCAGGGTTAATTGCTGCATCAGTCTGAATGATTTCACCAATAAATCTACCATCTGGACTCTGTATTACTCTTCCAAGAGAACTCACCACCCCAGTTGTAAGGGTCTGTTGAAGACCAAAAGGATTACCAATAGCGACAAGGAATCGACCAACCCGCAATGCTTCTGAGTCGCCCATTGGAATGGTATTTAAAAGATCTGGGTCAACATCTACGCGGATAACAGCCAAATCATTTGATGGGTCGACACCAACAACAGTAGCTGCGACACGTGTCTCATCAAAAAATGTAACGTATAACTCCCGAGCGGCTTCAATAACATGAAAATTTGTTACGATATGTCCTTTTGAATCATATATATACCCTGAACCAGAACCTTCTTGGGGACTAGCTCTAAGGAAAAAATCATAAGAAATGCTTCGACTGGTTATATTTACAACCCCTTTACCTGCGTTCGAGAAAACCTCCATCACCTTATCTTCTAAATCTTGTGCAGCATGGGCAGTACTCACAATGAGCATAAGAACTCCAAATATAAGTACTAACATTTTTATATTTTAACCCCGTCTAAGTTCAGGTTTATAGGGATACTAAGATAATATTGATACTAACCTTTCATGTTACATAGACTTATTGAAAAACTGTCGGACTATCCAAGATTCTTTTTGTTCTGCCGAAGACTTCTAGAAGACAACTTCAAAGTTATTCGAAAGACAATCCAAGAGCATCTTGTCTCTTCTCGCGATCAGACAGTATTGGATATTGCTTGTGGGCCTGGAGCATTTTCAAACCTCTTCACTCCAGAAAAATACACCGGGGTCGATATCAATCCAAAATACATCGACTTCGCTAAGAAAAATTATCACGGCAGGTTTTCCGTTCAAGATGCAAGGACGCTACAGTTTCCTGACAGCTCTTTTGACCATGTCTTGGTCTACGGACTTCTTCACCATCTTTCTGACCAAGATGCCATAAAGGTTTTATCCGGAGTCCAACGAGTGCTTAAATCTGGCGGTAAAGCTTTAATTATTGAAGATATACCGACAGAGTCGAATTTAAATCTCTTAGGACATCTCCTGCACTGGGCAGAGAATGGTCACTTTATCCGTCCAGCGAATGATTACCACAAACTCCTAGAGCCTTTCTTTCGATTCGAGGATGAGAAACTCTTCCGCAGTGGAATCTGCGATTACTACATGGCCCGCGTCATTGTTAAACCGACGGACCCTGAAATACAGAATTGCAAAAATCAATAACCAAGGAGGTTTATCGCCTTCTATCAATCTTAGCCTTATCCTCTTTAGCCATTTATGCAGCCTATCAAATACCAGGCGACATCTTTTTAGATTTTGGCCCAAACGACCATGAATACGTCCAAGGGTTTCGTGAAGACTTTGAAATCGATGAACCTACAATATTCCACTGGTCCAGCGATCGGGCAACCGTAAGCCTACCATTTCACATCAACGGGCCTTTTGATGTGACACTCCGCTACAAGAGGCACATCTCTTCACCTGCAGAAGTCCTTTGGTTCAACAGAGACGAACTATTAGATAAATCGATCGTCCCACAACAGGATTTCAAACTCAAAAACTTTCATAGTAAAAACCAAACTAGTGAAGCTCTGAAATTTCACTTGCTCTCAAATTCCAATGACCCCAGACCGCTTGGAATTGCATTAGATTGGATGCAAATCCGTCCATCAAATCAGTTATTTGCAGTAAGACCAACAAACAGTGCA
>CAZFLB010000235.1:0-7864 GCA_964518945.1 uncultured Acidobacteriota bacterium
TTCCGACATGGCAACCACTGCCGGGTCCTATATGCTTGCAGGTTCACTTCCTCCAGATGACGGGTTCCTCGTAAGAAAGCTAAGGGACTCTGGAGCAATCATTCTGGCAAAGTTAAACATGAGCGAGTTTGCCTCTGGTGATGCACTAAGTTCGCTCGGAGGAATTACACGCAATCCCCATGACCCTACTCGCTCTCCCTCTGGTTCATCTGGAGGCACTGGTGCTGCCATTGCGGCTGGATATGCACCAATAGGCCTCGGAACAGATACCGGTGGTTCCGTAAGAGGACCAGCATCTGCTAACGGTATCGTAGGTCTGAAGCCAACCCACGGTCTATTGAGCCGAGATGGCATCGTTCCTCTCGCACTCTCTTTTGATACTGCAGGGCCGATGGCACGTCATGTATACGATATTGCTGCAGCACTAAATGTAATGGTAGGTGTCGACTTAACCGATCCAGCTACGGAAAAAAGCAAAGGTAAGTTTGAGCACGACTATACTCAATTTCTCAAGAATGACGCACTTAATGGTGCACGTATCGGAATTGCTCGTCAGTTCCTAGGACATGATCCAGACGTCGACTGGATTGTCGAAGCCTCTCTTGGGGCAATGCAAAATGCTGGTGCCAAGATTATTGACATCGAAATTCCTGCATGGCTTTTAAGAACGAGAACAGACCTATACTGGACCGTACGTCAGCGTGAATTCAAATTTCAGATCGAGGAGTATCTTCAAACATTAGGGCCAGGTTTTCCAAAAAACATCTCAGATTTAGTACGAAGATCAGGGAATTTAGTAGCGCCAAGTAAAGAAGGTTTTATTCCAAATCCTTCACGCTGGAATTTACTCAAACGGGAAGAGAACAGCGGTTCATTGGAAGACTACGATTATCTAGCTGTACACAACCATGGGTTGCCACTAACTCGCGCTATCGTCAGCGGTATTCTCGTGAAGCACCGGCTAGATGCTATTGTCTACCCTACTTCACCACGACGACCTACTCGTAGCGATACAGACCCACCACCAGCGTCTGCGTCGGGAAGTAGTGCTCTTGTCGCCAGCCTGATGACAAGTCCTACTAACCTCGCTAATTTGACTGGATTTCCAGACCTCATCGTTCCTGCGGGATTTACAAGCGGTGGGCTACCAGTGACAATTTCTTTTCTAGGAGCAGCATTCAGTGAGCCTCGATTGTTAGCTCTAGGCTACTCTTTCGAACAGTCAACAGGTGCTTACAGGCTGCCGATTTACACCCCTCAACTTCCCGGGGAAACTATAGAAAAATAGCACTATCGTATCCGAAACAATTAAACCGGATTGTCCTTAATCTACGATTCTATTGAGTCCTATCAATTTTCACTCATTCATTCAGCCTCTCAAACGCCACCCGAACTTCCATATAACGAAATCCGCAGTATTAAAGTTAAAGAATCTAGCTTCAAACCCAAAAAATATCCGTTCAGAAAGGTCAACTGTCCATCCAAGCTTCTGGTAGAACGAGGGTACTCTGTTGTCCTCTCTCCCCTGAACCAGGTAGTAACCCAATCCAATGGGAATCGAAAAACGGCTGAATACATGCTCATAACCTCCATAAATACCTAAACTTAACTTATCACCTAAAGTTGACTCTAGATGGCTTGGTGCCATATTCGCAGAGCCATCATAGCTGGCATCAATACCTGCTCCCAATTTCCTCGTTTTCGTTAAATATCGTTTGAACTCAACATTTATTCCAGAAACTCCGAAATTTCGTGTTTGGTAGGGTTGATTTAGTACCTCTGATACAAGGATATTTTTCCATCCGCCACCCCCAGAAGCAGCTATCTCCCAATGTCCAGCAGTAGAATTCTCAAAACGGACATCAAGTGGTGATCGGTTTCCCAACAGATTCATCCGTAATCCAAAGTGTGGCGCCACTATGTTGACAGATTTATTTAGATAGCCAGTGCCGCCATTTGAAAAGTGGGTAAATGCCCCTCCGATAACAAGATCTAGTCTTCTATTCACACTATACAAAGCGTAAAGACTCCAATCTGTGTAAAAAGTAATGCGTGTGCTCACAGCATCGTTAAACGGGTTAGTCTCTGCATCAAATGGCTCCCAGTTGAAAGCTGCCCCAAATGAAACATCGGTCATCACATCAAATCGAGTACCAAACCCAAGCAACGGCCACGACAAGAATCCGTAACCAGCGATAGGTGCACCGAGTTCAATACCGTTGTCAAAGCGCCCTCCATCAATACCAAAGCCAATAGATGGTCTTCTATTTGAAACCTGCGAGCCTTGTTCTCCATCAACCATCCATCCTAATGCCACCTTGAATGCCTGCATACTTTCAATAGCCTGGGAAGAAGCGTTGACACCAGAGAAAAAATCTGAATTAGGCACAACTCTTCCAGGACGGAAGCCTAGATGCACGAAACCCTTTATCTCGTCTTTGTCTTTCTCATCGGCTGTAGCCACAGTCAGGGTAACCAAACTCACAAATTGGCAAGCGAGAAAACCGGCGCAAAACTTAGATAGAGACACTTGAAATAAAAAATTCCCTGTAAAACCCATTGAAGTTGATCCAAAATTCAGATTCGGCGAAAAAACGGCAACAAAAAATCCAAATAAAGCACTCCGCCAAAAAATTGGCAAACAGCATAGCAAAGATGCCGATGATTCTTGTTAGAATCAAATAGGAGTTTAAACTTATATGAAAAAAATGCTAGCGACATTATCGTTTTCTTTAGCTGCAACGTGGACTGCTGCCGACAACAACAACTGGGCAAAGTGGCGAGGAACAGATATGACTGGAATCGCGGCAGAGGCAAGACCTCCGCTCGAATGGAGTGAGGAGAAAAACGTAAAATGGAAAGTTCCAATTCCCGGACATGGATCCTCTACGCCAATCATTTGGGGTAAACACCTATTTGTGCTCACAGCAGTCCCTTCAGATGGATCAACTCCTTCATTACCACCGCATCGAAAGGATGATATTGGGACAAACCACCGTAGCAGACGCGGAAGACGAATGGTGGCTCCTGCCTCAGTTGAGCAAAAGTTTATGGTCATGGCTTTGAACCGTTCGGATGGCAGCATCTTTTGGAAACGCACGGCAACAACAGCTGTGCCACATGAGGGCAAACAACAAAACAACAGTTACGCATCTGCATCTGCATCCACAGATGGTGAAACACTAATCACTTACTTCGGCTCATGGGGACTCTATGCTTACGACCTTGAGGGAAACCTTAAATGGAGTAAGGATCTCGGCAACATGAAAACGCGTAATGGGTTCGGTGAAGGCGCAACGCCAGCGCTTCAAGGTGACAACGTCGTTGTTCAATGGGATCATGAAGATCAGTCTTTCATTGCTGCGATAAACACTCTTAATGGGGAAGAGCGCTGGAGAGCCAACCGGAATGAAGCAACATCATGGGGAACTCCCTTGATTGTTAAACACGATGGACGCTACCAGGTAGTCACAACTGGGACTAACAGTGTAACGAGCTATGACTTAGAAACCGGAAAAATCGTTTGGAAAGGTCCCGGTCTCACGCCCAACGCAATTCCGTCGCCGATCGAAAAAGATGGAATCGTATATGTCACCAGTGGTTATCGCGGCAACGCTGCTTTTGCTGTAAAACTCTCTGATGCAAAAGGAGATATAACAGACACCTCCGCTATCTTATGGCACCTCGACCGTGACACACCTTATGTTCCCTCCCCTCTTTTGCACAACAACATCCTCTATCTCATAAAAAGCAATTCAGCCATTCTAACAGCCATTAACGTTGCTACAGGAAAAGCATTTTATGGACCAGAGCGCCTCGAGGGGATCTACGAAATCTATGCCTCACCTGTTGGAGTAGGAGATAATGTCATCATCCTAGGTAGAGATGGCAACGCACTGGTTCTTAAAAATGAACCTAAACTCCGTATACTTGCAACCAATTCACTAGATGATGGGTTCGATGCGTCCCCAGCTATTACTGAAAATGAGCTATATCTCAGAGGTTACACCTATCTGTACCGAATTTCTGAGGATTAGCACAGGAGGTCACAAGCAATGCTTCCAAATGGTTACTTTAATAAGCTCGTTCTTACCATTTCCTTATTTCTAATCCCTAATTGGCTAGCAGCTCAAACCTTTCCTGGAACAACATGGACTTCCTATAGTCGCGCTGAAGATGCTGGCTACATGTCGAAGCATCTAACAGAACTTCGTGACTTCATCGTAGACAACATGAACACAACCGGGTTAGTCGTCGTCGTAAAAGGCAAAGTTCTCTTTCAATACGGAGACATTGAGGAATTGAGCTACTTAGCATCCTGTCGTAAAAGCATTCTTGCAATGTTGTACGGGAATTACGTCTCCACAGGCAAGGTAGAACTTGGGAAAACTCTAAATGAACTCAACATCGAAGACAACAAAGGCCTTTTACCAATAGAGAAAACTGCCACAGTTAGAGATCTCATCACCGCTCGATCTGGAATCTACCACCCTGCCTCAAATGGCGGTGACGATTCAGCAAATGCTCCTCCACGTGGGTCAAAGGAACCCGGCAGTTACATGCTATACAACAACTGGGATTTCAATGCAGCAGGATCTGTTTTTGAAATGTTGAGTGGTATGAATATATACGACGCGATCGAGAAAGACCTGGCGCAACCAATTGGCATGGAAGACTTCCAACGTTGGACACAACGGAAATCTGGAAATCTGGAACGATCGCGATTTCCTGCTTATCACATATGGCTGTCAACGCGTGACATGGCCCGGATTGGGCTACTAATGCTGCATGAGGGAAATTGGAATGGAACGCAAGTCATCCCTAAAAGCTGGTCCAAAGAGATTGTCAGTGTAGTAACTCCCCTCTCAGAGATGAATCCATCTAGCCGCCGTAGTGGTTACTTCGGTTACGGCTATATGTGGTGGGTTTGGGATGGGCCTAACGCAACAGGCGCATTTGAAGGAGCCTATTCAGCCCGAGGGGCGATGGGACAATACATTACAGTATTGCCTGTTCTAAAAATGGTCATCGCGCACAAAACCAAACGCTCTTACGGCCGGAGAACTTCATGGGAAAACTACGAGAATGTATTGAATCGCCTAACTCAAGCTCGTATACACATTGAAAACTGAGGTTATTTTACTGAAGACAGGCGATGACTAGACACTCTGACCTCTTTCCCTCAGGCAAACTAGGAAGTTCACAGTTCTCTTAAGCGAACTCTCTCTTGGTAAGCGCAGGAATACCAGGCACATTTATCCTTGGTGTTTTATTATCTTCAGGGCTACCACAAACAGATAGACCTAAACCTGTTATACAGGCCATCGCCCTACAGGAAGCAGAAGAGGTGTACCTTGATGGGCGTCTCAGTGAACCATTGTGGGATCGAGTAGTGCCAACTACAAACTTCTTTCAAAAAGAACCAAGTGAGGGGACACCAGCTACTGAAATTACAGAAGTCCGTATCGTATACAGTCACAACAACCTCTTTTTAGGTGTGAAACTGTACGATAGTCAACCCGATCAAATTATCGGTAACCAAAAGCTAAGAGACGGCTCGCTTCGAGGTGACGATCGGTTTATGTTCATCCTTGATACGTTTCTAGATGGCCGTTCGGCTTATTTCTTCGAAACCAATCCTGCAGGACTTATGGGCGACGGCTTGGTCCAAGTTGGTAGTGGGTGGGGTTTAAACAAATCTTGGGATGGGATTTGGGAAGCACGTACAGCAAAACATCCCTATGGTTGGAGCGTTGAAATCAGAATTCCGTTTAGCACGCTAAACTTTGACCCAAACAATGACACATGGGGTATCAACTTTCAGCGCACCATACGACGTAAGCAAGAAGAAGCGTTATGGAGCAGCTTCGGTATCAACGAAGGTCTTTACTTACCAGTTAATGCAGGCCACTTAACTGGACTAAAAAGTCTCTCACAGGGGTTGGGTCTTGAAGTTAAGCCATACGGAGCTGCGTCACATCGGACAAACGACAAAATCAATGATGTCAGCACACCTGTAAACGTCGGTGCAGACCTCAACTACAGTGTCACACCTAGTCTAAGGGCAGCTATAACCCTCAATACCGATTTTGCAGAAGTAGAAGTAGATCAGCGGCGGGTAAACCTCACTCGCTTTCCTCTGTATTTTCCAGAACGCAGAGATTTTTTCCTAGAAGGCTCCAACGTCTATGCTTTTGCCCGTGCAAATGGTGCAAACCCCTTTTTTAGTCGACGTATTGGCTTAGTCAACGGGCGCCCAATACCCATTCTTTTTGGGAGCCGACTAACAGGCCGAGTGGGGCGCTATGATCTTGGAATTCTCCAAGTGCGCACTGGGGAAAAGGACAACAACCCCGTTGAAGATTTTACAGTTGCCCGTATCAAAAGAAATTTTTTCTCGCAATCTACAATCGGCGTCATTTACACTCGCCGAGGAACTCATGCATCTCCCGATATAGACGTGACAGCAGAAAGTCATCACACAATAGGATTCGATCTTGATTTAATTACATCTAACTTCATGGGTGATAAGAACCTTCAGTTTGAGGCTTTTTCCGTATTACACAACGATCCTGTGGAGAAGACCGCGGATAATATCTGGGATAATTCTGTCCGCGGCATCCGAATCAATTATCCGAATGACCGATGGCGTGGGCACGCTTCTTACCGGCAATTTGGGAAACATTATAATCCCGCAGTTGGTTTCGTTCGAAGGAATGGATTTCGACGTTTTCAGCCTTCATTTGCATTCGCTCCTCGCCCTCAAAACAATCGTTTCGTACGGCAGTTCGAGTGGGAATTATTCTTCGAACACGTTACAGACTTAAACGGACAACTTTTAACGAGAAATGCTCGTATTGACCTGCTTGATGTTCGGTTCAACAGCGGGGATGAAGCACGCATTGGTTTCGAAAATCGTTTTGAACTACTAGAACATCCTTTTGCGATCTCTGATGGGATCATCATCCCCAGCGGCACGTATGAATTTAACGACTTGAGCTTATCCGTAGAGACCGCATCTCATAGAATTATCTCTGGTGAATTAGCTCTAACGCGTGGCCGCTTCTGGTCCGGCGAAAGTAATAGGATAGATACAGAACTTACTCTCAAACCAGTCTCAGGTTTTCTTATAAGAACTGTTTGGGAACGAAACAGTATCTCCCTTCCCGAAGGAGATTTCACAACGCAAGTTCTGCGGCAGCGGGGGGAGTGGCAACTAAGCCCCTGGGTTTCAACTACTGCTATAGTCCAATTCGACAATATTTCAAATGTCTTAGGCCTGTTTGCTCGCTTTCAGTGGACAGTGAAACCAGGAAGTGATCTGTTTGTCGTTTATACTCACAATTGGCAAAATCTATCAGGAAAGTTCTTTTCACTAGAACGTGCTGCAACTACCAAAATAAACTACACACACCGCTTTTAAGAAATGGTATGTGTTACCGAGTAACGACAGCCAGCTTCTACTACGCTGTTTTTTTGTTGGAGCAAGTCCCCCCAAACTCTTAAAAATCAACGTCCAAGTACGTGCCGTAACGCTGTCTCAAGATCTGGATGACGAAACACATATTGGGTGTTGCTTGAAACTCGTGTACTAGACAATAAGAGCTCCTCTGCCATCTGACCCATAGCGAGCTTAGCCGCAAATGCCGGTAGCGGAAAAACCGTTGGCCGATTCAGGACACTTCCAAGTACTCTAGTAAATTCACGAGTGGTAACTGCATTCGGTGCCACTGCATTAACAGGCCCGACAGCATTACTATCGGTTATTGTATGGTGAATAACACCCAGAAGATCATCTATCGAAATCCAACTCATATATTGTTTTCCATTTCCTATGACACCACCCAGTCCCATTCGAAACGGC
>CAZFLB010000236.1:0-17315 GCA_964518945.1 uncultured Acidobacteriota bacterium
GCTTCAACAGCCGTTGATACGGACTTTACTGTTAAGCTTGTTGATGTATATCCACCTTCTGCGGATTACCCTTCTGGTTTTGACATGAACCTCACAGACGGTATTTTACGAGCTAGATATCGTAATTCACCGGCCGAACAAGAAATGATGAAGCCAGGGGATGTTTACCAGATCCAAATTGAGCCTTTTCCGACAGCAAATGTTTTCAAGAAGGGGCACCGTATTCGAATTGACATTTCGAGTAGCAATTTTCCACGCTTCGATGTAAATCCGAATACAGGCGAGCCTCTTGGTAGGAATCGAAGAACAACTAAGGCAGATAATACGGTTTTTCACGATGCTGAGAGAAAATCGCACGTGGTCTTACCGATTGTCCCAGCCACAGTGGAGCGCTAGATGCCTACTGGATTTAGCCGTACTCTTGCTAGTTGGGTAGTATCTTCAAGAGAGGACCAGATCCCGGGAGATGTGAGAAGAGAAGCAACACGATCACTGGTGAATTGGGTAGGCTGTGCATTAGGTGGATCTCAACATGATGTAATGGAATGTTCGATACAAGCCCTTTCTGAATTTTCTGGACCAAGGCAAGCTAGTTTGTTTGGTCGTAAGGAGCGTTTCGATATTTTGAATGCCTCTCTACTCAATGCTATTAGTTCGCATGTTCTTGATTTTGACGATACCCATCTTGATACAATTATCCATCCCGCTGGGCCCGTGGCTCCAGTTCTCTTTGCATTAGCTGAGCGAGACCCGATAGACGGGCGTGATTTTCTCCATGCTCTGGTGCTAGGTGTAGAAGTGGAGTGTCGTATTGGGATGTCTATTTATCCTTCGCACTATGATAAGGGCTATCACATTACCGGGACAGCAGGCGTTTTTGGTGCAGCAGTTGCAGCCGGAAAAATTTTAGGCTTGGATGAGCAACAGATGAATTGGGCATTGGGGATTGCAGCCACTCAATCTGCAGGTCTTCGCGAAATGTTTGGCACGATGTGTAAAGCTTTTCATCCTGGTCGTGCAGCGCAAAATGGTCTAATGGCAGCGATTTTGGCCTCTAAAGGGTTTACAAGTTCGGAACAGTCGCTGGAGGCGCCTCGGGGCTTCACGAGAGTTCTTTCAGATAAGAGCGATTTGTCCAAATTAACGACTGGCCTTGGCGATACATTTGAAATTCAACGCAATACATACAAACCATATCCGTGTGGTGTGGTAATTCATCCAGCAATTGACGCCTGTATCCAACTACGAAGATCTCAAAACTTGGATGAGAAACTGGTAGAAGTGATAGATAAAATTGAACTAAAAGTACATCCTCTTGTTTTAGAGCTAACGGGTAAGAAAACGCCAATGACTGGCCTCGAAGGTAAATTTAGCGTTTATCATTCATGTGCTATCGCACTCATCCAAGGTTGTGCAGGACCTTCAGAATACACAGATGAAATAGTTACTTCACCTGATGTCGTTGCACTCCGTAACCGTGTTTCGATCATCGTACAGGAAGACATCCGAGAAGATGAATGTCTTTTAGAAATAACATTTAAGGATGGGAGAAGCGCGCGTTGTCATGTCGAACATGTTGTTGGGAGTTTGGAAAAACCGATGTCAGATACAGAACTGAACGAGAAGTTCTATTCGCAGGCAGAAGCCGTTATCGAATCCAGACAATCTAAGGATTTAGTTGCAGCGTGTTGGGAAGTCGCAACACTAAATGATGTTAGTGTGATTGCAAAATTGGCGGCCAGGTAGTTCTGCGTAATTATTGAGATTACTACGAATTAAAAAACTGGCAATGGCGATACCTGGACATACAGTCCGAGCAATGAACTTAAGGGCTTATCTGAAGTTTGTTGTCTACCCTGATTACACCGAAGGTATTTCTAGCTATTGACTCAGCTTGTCGATATTCAATACGATTTCGAACGGCGCCTGTAAGCATTACATCTGCACCATCTACGATGATGTGGATCGGCGGATTAGACCTGTGGGCATAAGTGAAAAACAAACTATGCCCATAAATATTGTTGAAAAGTGTTTCACGCAACTGATTTGCTGACTGTGAAGAAGAAAGTGTTTCAATTGATATTGTTAGGTTGCGAACACCAGTAATCGACCCCACGCGTTGAGCGATTTCATCTATCTTAAACTCCATCGTTACATAGCCAGTGAGTACTACCAAACCGGTGTCCTGAATTTGAAAGTTTATATCGTCGAAAACAGTGTAATGTGGATAGGTTAAGACTTTGCTAATTAGTTGTTGTATTAAGTCTTCGGGTGTTTCTGCGGCGACCACTTCAAGTTCGTCTTCTACCGCACTCACGCCATTAATGGACAGTACCGTTTCAATGATTTTCATCTTGGTATAGGCGTTTTTGACCTTGCCATCGAGGATTACTACTCCGTTGGTAATGCGTATCTCTGCTACTTGTTGCTCTAACCCTTTTTGTTTTAGCTCAGTGATTACCTGGTTTTTGATTTGGTTGTCGTGTTCTACCTGGAGTTCAATGTTCTTTGAAGAAGCGAATACTGAGAGAAATAATGCGATGGTAGTGATTAAAATCGCTTTCATACATTTATTGTAGTCGATTAACTTGACAGTTGCTTCTGGTTTCAAGGGAGAAGTAAAGTTTAGGAATGCCGAAACAGAGAAACTATTGGCTTATGAAGAGCGAGCCATCAGATTACAGTATTGATGATCTTATAAAAGACAAAAAAACTCACTGGGATGGGGTCCGTAACTTTCAAGCAAGAAATAATATGCGTGAAATGAAAGTAGGTGATGGCGTATTTTTTTACCATTCAAATTCTGACCCTAAGGCAATTGTTGGTATTGCTACTGTGTGTAGAGAAGCTTACCCCGACTTTACTCAGTTTGATAAAGACAACAAGTACTATGAACGTCGAGCCACCGAAGATAAGCCATATTGGTTTATGGTAGACATTCAATTTGTCACTAAATTTGCTAAGCCCTGGTCTCTAGCTATGCTGAGGGAGGTCCCGGCACTTGAAGGAATGTTGTTACTTAAGAGAGGACAACGCTTATCTGTTCAGAGTGTCACATCTAGGGAATGGCGAGCGGTTTGTAGATTGGCTGAAGCCTTGGAATTCGCGTAAATACTTGACTCACAGACTATTGGGAGGGTGAGTATCAAGTATTCTTCTCCCCGCGTGGTGTTATTAGCAAATGGGGACCCTCTTGTAGCTTAGGACTTTGATTTTGAGGAAGGTTTCCTACTTCTTGGCTGTTCTGCCCATCTAAGTTTTTGGCGTAAAACCTGAAAATGGTTTTGTTCAGGAAGGCTTACTAACTTAACAGTTTGCTTATTTTTCCTTACGTGTACAACATCACCATGTTTCAACGGTTCGCTGATTTGACCATCGAACGTTACATATACTTCACCGGGATTGCCTCTCAAAGTTAGAGTTACATTTGAGTGGTCAGGAATAACGATAGGGCGGTATGTAAGAGAATGAGGACAAATCGGAGAAAGAATTGTTGCATCGACATTTGGAGCAATTATAGGACCGCCAGCACCTAGTGAATAAGCGGTTGAGCCGGTTGGAGTCGACACAATGAGGCCATCCGCCTGAACTACAGCAACAAATTGGTTATCCACTTCTACGCCGATTTCTATGATGCGAGCAATGGCACCTTTAGTAATGACCACATCATTAAGGACTTTTTCAGTTATTAGGGTTCTGTTTTGCCGTTTGACCGATGCTGTAAGTGTTGTCCTTGATGAGAGGTTGAAGTTGTTGTTTAGAATTTGGTCTAGGCTTTCATGAAGATTGGTCAGTGCCACACCGGTTAGAAAACCAAGACTGCCTATGTTGACTCCTAATATTGGGATTTGGTTTGTATGCATCGCACGCACTACTGATAGAAGTGTCCCGTCTCCGCCTAATACGATAAACATATCCACATCTTTGGGAAGTCTATCGATTGAAAACGAGGTTCCGGCTTTTATCTTGGTGCTTAAAACCGAGTCTAGATAATAATTAATGTTGTGTGTTTCTAACCACTCGATGAGACTTAGAACAGTAGTGGCTATGTTTCTTGAGTGGGGTTTAGCTACTATTGCTATTTTTTTTAGGTCTAATCGATTATTTTTCATTGGCATTAGCGAATAGAAAGAATTCTTGGTTTCCAGCGGCCCCCAAAATAGTTGAAGGTACGACATTGATTAGGTTGAGCCCCAATTGTTGTACGCACTTAACTATGTTCTCGATGGATTTAGTATGTTGCTTAGGGTCTTTAACTACACCGCCACGTCCGACTTCACTAGCACTTAATTCAAATTGTGGTTTGATGAGTACGAGTATGTGCCCCCCAGGAAGTAAGAGTGTAGCAATAGCCGGGAGTATTTTTGTAAGAGAAATAAAGGAGACATCGGCTGTTACCAGTTCGAATCCATATGGAAAGTCTTCCCGTCTAAGATATCGAGCATTAACGCCTTCAACTATATGCACTCTGGAGTCAGACACGAGTTTCCAGTTAAGTTGTCTGTGTCCAACGTCAAGGGCAGTTACTTTCGAGGCTCCATGTTGCAGTAGGCAATCAGTAAAACCGCCAGTCGATGCACCGATGTCGAGGATGTGAAGTCCTCTAACTTCTACCTTTAAAGCGTTTAATGCCCCTGCTAGTTTTTCTCCTCCTCGGCCAACATACTGTTTTATTGGGTGACGGAGTCGGATCGAAGAGTCTGCTGCAATTAAGGCTCCGGGTTTTTCTGCCGGAGCGTTATTTACGATAACTTGACCAGCAAGGATAAGTCTTTTAGCTTTTTCGCGAGAGTTGACTATACCTCGATCCAATATTACTTTGTCCACACGTTGGCGCATTAAAGTGGTTTCCGTCCTTTCTTAGGTGGTTCGATTTAGAACACGCTCTGCCAATTTTGAGAGTGGGGCTGCTGTTTCATTAAATTCTTCCAACTCGAGAAGAGCAGATGCTACTAACGCTTGAGCTCGTTTCTTAGATTTTGGAAGACCGTAGATTTTTGGATAGGTGGCTTTACCTGTTTTTGCATCTTTTCCTGCTGATTTACCTAGAGATTTAGTGGTTCCTGTAACATCTAGAATGTCATCGATGATCTGAAAAGCCAGTCCAATGTTTGCTCCATAGCGTGTGAGTTGGGCAATTTGCTTTTTATTGCCGCCTCCGATTACTGCACCAGCGGCTGCTGCAGCTTGCAAAAGTGCACCCGTTTTGTGACGGTGAATTGACTCAAGCGTTGTCCCGTTGACAGCCTTACCTTCAGCCTCTAAGTCTTCAACTTGGCCACCAACCATTCCTGTTGCTCCCGAAGCTTTACTGAGAAGAGTGAGACAGACTAAACGTCGATCGGGAGAGACAGACGAGCTTTCTTCCGAGAGTATTTGAAACGCAAGGCTCTGAAGTGCATCTCCTGCAAGAACTGCAAGAGCTTCATCGAAAGCAATATGTAATGTCGGCTTTCCTCGACGAATTGAATCATTGTCCATTGCGGGAAGGTCGTCATGGATTAAGGAGTATGTATGAATCATCTCGAAGGCCGCTGCCGTTGGAAGCGCGGCCTCTAGATTTCCTCCAACTGCTTCTGCTGATGCAAGCACTACGATGGGACGCAGACGTTTTCCTCCTGCGAAAAGGCTGTAACGAATTGCGCGTGATAATTTTGCAGGGAGTGTTTCTTCTGCAGGAAGGCACTCATCCAAATATGTCTCGATGATTTTTGCACGTTCTGACAGATAGACGTTGAACCCTTCACTTACGAGGGACGACGAGTAGTGGGTGTTTGTCATTCGGTTCGTTCAAGTGGAGTAGTTTGTATTTCTCCGTGTGTGTCTAGCTCTGGATTGCCATTGTTGTCGAGCTTTAATACTTCGAGGCGCTTTTCAGCTTCTTCAAGTTTGGAACGGCAGTAGTGTTCCAGATGTACACCTATCTCAAACTGTTTGAGTCGTTTCTCGAGACTGAGATCTCCATCCTCTAACTCTTTTACAATGTTCTCTAGGTTGTCGAGTGCATCTTCAAAGTTTTTCGGATTTGAACTTTTTTTCCCTTTGTCATTGACCATTTTTTACTCTTATATTTTCAATTCGACAATCAAGCTCACCTTGGCTTAGTTCTACTCGGATGTGATTGCCTACTTTTGTATTTGACGTGTTTCGTAAGAGCTTACCTTGATCTGTCCAAATAAGGCTATAGCCTCGATTTAAAATTGCGAGAGGAGAGAGTGCATGTAGTTTTGCCGATAAAGTATCTATTGCTTTACGAGTTCTTTCTCTTCTAGTAAGTTCGATAGTGACTAGTTGCGCAGACAATCTGGTCAGCTTAAGACGTGCTTTTGCTAGTACTTGATCTGGTTGTTGCGTTGCAAGTCTTTTGTTTTTGGAATTTAAGGAATTTTTCATCAAACTGATCTGATTGATAAAATGTAGCGCCATCTTATTATTTATAGAATTTAAGTCCTGTTTTTGTTGTTCAATTTTTCGAACAAGAACTATTTCAATTTTATCGACTAATGTGGAAACCTTTTCTTGAAGGTCTTCTTTTCTAGGGGTGATTTCTTCTGCAGCAGCTGTAGGAGTTGAGGCTCTATGATCAGCAACTAAATCTGAGATAGTCCAATCAGTTTCGTGTCCTACTGCACTTACGACCGGAATCCGTGACTCGGCGATTGCCACGGCTACTTTCTCTTCATTGAATGGCCAGAGGTCTTTCTGAGAGCCCCCGCCTCTTGCAACAATCAATACGTCGCAGTTCCCTAGCATGTTAAGGACAGAGATACCTCGTGCAATTTCTGTAGCTGCATGTTCGCCCTGTACTCGCGATGGGTAAATCAAGACATCTAGATTAGGAAATCGGCTAAAAAGGCTTTTTTTCAGGTCTTGGATTACTGCACCGGTAGGAGAGGTTACGATTCCAATACGTTGAGGAAGTAGTGGCAAGGATTTTTTATTTGCGACATCAAATAGTCCTTTTTTTTGAAGTTTTTCTTTTAGTTGTTCGAAGGCTAGTTGAAGGGACCCTTTGCCGTGGGGTTCCATCCCGAAAGCTCTTATTTGTATACGTCCAAGGGGTTGGTATACAGTGATTTGCCCACAAACGAGAACTTCATGGCCGTCGGTAGGTTGAAAAAGAAGTTTTTCAACGTCTCTTCTAAACATTATGGCATGCAGTTTGGCTCTCTCGTCTTTTAATGTGAAATAGTAATGACCTTTAATCACCTTTGTATCTGATAGTTCACCTTTGACCCAGAGATTCGGGAATGTATCTTCAAGTTCTAATTTGAGTTCGTTAGTGATTTCGCTAACAGAGTAGATTGTTCGTTCGTAGTCTTGAGATGCAGAAGAAAGTGACACTAATTGTCTTATCCTGATAAGGTTTCTTCAGTGAGCTTGAACCGGTTGATATCTGTAGCGAGACCCGTATTTTCGTCTATGTCTATGGTTACACCACACATCCAAGGATTGGAAGTTGCTGGTTCGAACCTTGTTGGCATCGCTTTTAGAAATCTAGGTAACGAAGTCTCTGGTTCGATACCGATTACGGAGTCATAAGAGCCACACATTCCGAGGTCTGTGATGTAAGCAGTTCCTTTGGGCATGATGCGTTCGTCTGCTGTTGGAACATGTGTGTGCGTCCCCACGACAGCAGATACGCGTCCATCGAGGTGCCAGCCAAGCGCCATTTTTTCAGAAGTTGCTTCTCCATGTAAATCTACGATAATCAGATCTGTCTTTCCTTTCAGTGCATTGAGTTCACGATCGATTGCTTGAAAGGGACAATCGATTAGAGGCATAAATACACGTCCTTGAAGGTTTATGACTGCGATCTTTACTCCCCTATTTGTTGTCATAATCACACTACCGGTGCCTGGGCACGAATGTGGATAATTAGCTGGTCTTAAGAGGCGAGGTTCAGTGTCTAAGTAGTTTAGAATTTCTTTCTTATCCCAAATGTGATTCCCGCTCGTTAAGACGTCGACTCCGACATCTAGTAGTTTATTTGCGATTTCAGGTGTTACCCCAAAACCAGCAGCTGCGTTTTCTATATTGACTACAATTAAGTCGAATTCATTATTGGTACGTAGGTATTCAAGTCCCTGCGTTAGGATTTTTCTGCCAGTTTTTCCAACAACATCTCCGGCTACGAGTATTTTCATGTAGGTTTCAATTCTGTATGTTTTGTGAGAATGCTTAGGTTAGGGTTGAAACTAATCTTCTTTGGGTGAGTTCGGTGAGTGCAATTAAGTGATTTTAACAAACTCGTATTATTTTTGTTCTCGTAAAGCTCTGCGTCTCTCCTGACTTTCTCTCTTTTCTTTAAGTTTGTACTCTGCGACTGCTTGTTGTAACAGTCGTGTCATTAAAGCCTGAGCTTCTATCCGCGTACAACCCTTTTCTATCGAGACTTCTGTTGCTAGCCAGCTACGAATCTTTTTTCGCACCTTCTCGTTTTCACGACTGAGACTCTCCTGGTGGTTTGCCAGGTGTAACCTTTTAAGCAAGAGGCAAAGGCTTCTAGGTGTCCCTTCTATAATTAGGATGTCTATAAGCTTCTGAAGCTCATTTTCGTCTTCCAGTGGTTCTTCGAACTCTGAAGAAAGGATGTTCTGAATTTCATCCATAGATTTACCAGCATTTCGCAATTTGAGTTGTGTAACCTTGTCTATTGGTACGAGTAGACGAGCACCTCCATCCAGGCTCTCTAATTCGAGTAACTGAACTCCTGGAATGTTGCTATTTTTAGTTTGTCCCAGGTAAACGCAATGACCAACTTTTGGATAGAAAACTGGTTCACCTGGTTGTGGAAAATCTGTAAGATCGTGCTTTTCCAGTACCATTGCTCACCTCCTGAACAAGTTAAACATAACATGACTTGGGAAACGATGAGATGGTGTAGCAATGATTGATTGGTTTAAGGTGTTATTCTAGACATGACGACTAGTGTGTTTCAATTTAGTTTTGCGATTATGCATTTACTAAGAAGTGAATCCATTGTCATAATAACTATGTGACTATTTCACGGCGCTTCTCTCGAAACCTATTTATAATCTTAGTGGTTTTTGGGTGGGTCTTTTGGAGACCGGTGTTCTTCGAAGAGAAATTAATCTATTTTCCCTCGCATGAATTTGAGTTGACACCTGACTCACTGGCGATGCGTTACGAAGAACTTATGCTCACAACTGCTGATGGCAAACTTGTCAACGGATGGTTTCTTCCAACATCCGTCGATTCTGTTAGTGACCGTTTTACTATTCTTGTATCTCATGGCAATGCTGGAAATATATCCCATCGGCTTGATCGTGTATTGCTCATGCATTCTAATTTAAACGCAGATGTTTTGTTGTTCGACTATCGTGGTTTCGGCCGTAGTATCGGTAAGCCATCTGAACTAGGTACATACGAGGATGCTAGGGCAGCTTATAAATACTTGATCGACGAACGAAAACTTTCCCCTGATCGCATTATCTTGTTTGGAGAATCGTTGGGTGCTGCTGTTGCTCTTCAATTGGCTATAGAAGTAAAGGCAGCAGGTCTAGTTCTTGAAGCACCTTTTACATCTATCGCTAACATGGCCAGAGAACTATATCCATTATTTGCAGTTCGCTGGATTCGTAATCGTTACGATAATCTGACAAAGATAAAAAGACTTTCGGTCCCTTTACTAATTGTACATGGCACGGCTGACAGAATAGTGCCTTTTACCCATGGACAGGAGCTATTCCGTTCTGCCCCGGAGCCAAAGAATTTTCTTGTAGTTGAAGGTGCTGGTCATTCTGACATGTTTTTAAAAGGCCGGGATGTTTACTGGACTGCCTGGAAAGATTTTTTATCGAATCTATGACCTTGGGGTAATGAAAGGTGTTTTCACTACTACACCTGTGACATCCTCAGTTCCTTCGGCGATATGAATTTTTGTTCCTGGATTAAAAAAACCACGCTTAAGGAAAGCAAGGGCAACTACTTCCTGTAGTCCCGGAGAATATTGAGCGCTTGTTATCCGACCGACATCACTGTGATCTGACATTACTATAGTCCCGGGTACTGGAACAGAGCTTGATTTTAAGCGAATACCCATAAGCTTTTGGTTTGCATGACCACGATGTGCCATACGGACAACGTACTCTTGTCCGATATAGCAGCCTTTATTGAAATCAATTGCAGAGTCGAGTCCAGCTTCTAGCGGCAAGTTAGAGTCGTCGATGTCGATTCCAAATTGTGGCTGACCAGACTCAATCCTACGTGTTTCTGCTAATTGCTTACCTGCAACTAGGACCCCGTTTTCTATAGCTGCATCTATTAATTCAAACATTTCCTTAGCTTTGGCTATGACATCGAAGCGAGGGCTGGGATCTCTGTGTTGGGCAATTAAGAAAAAAGGATTGGAGGTAAGAGTTTCTAAATGGCCGAGTTGATTTAACTCGTCGATGTCGCAGTTTAGTATTTTACATAATGTTGCACTAGCTAGAGGGCCTTCTATAGAGATTGAGAGATGTCCGGTTAATGGAATGAATTCAGCGTCTTCTGCAATAACGTAGCGAGACAATTTGTCGATCAATGGTTTTTCACAGATTGTCTCGAGTCCGATGAGAGTCCGAAAGTTGCAATGGAATACGTTAATGTTTGCTATAAGCTTTCCTTTATTAGTTAAAAAGGTAGCTTCTGTTCCATGATTTAACGGAAGATTCGCGATGTTTGCACTCAAAATATTGTGAAGTAAAGTATTCCGGTCTTTGCCTGTAACTTCAATAAAATTACGGTTGTCTCGATTAAACATAACGGTTTTTTCCATGGCACATTGATATTCTTGGTCAAAACCACCGGATTCAGACGCGGAAAAAATTGATTGTAGGCGATTAATATCTCTTAAGTTTTCATCAACTGTCATCTGTGGGTACTATACTAGAGTCTTTGTAAGGAGTATTGCATGGATTTTCCTCTTGATTATGCACGAAGTCGTTTTCCAACTCTTTCTAGTTCGAACACTATCGCTTTCAATAACTTAGAGGAAGCACATGCTTTGGAGGATACTAATAATCCTAGAAGCGATGATGATGGTGATGTAGAAGAGCTCTTACGCGAGACGAGAGAAAGCCTAGCTTTTTTTCTTAACTCTAATGCTGAATGGGCTGAGGACGAGATCTTTATTGTAAATGATATCAATAAGTTATCTGAGAAACTCAGCTTTGCGTTAGCAACTGGTCTCGAACCTGGATCTTCTATAGTTACCACGGACTATGATGATGCAATAAGTCTGCAGCCATGGCATGCACTTTCTACCAAGGGTTTTGAGGTTCAGCATTGTGCTTTGACAAAGCAGGATGCTGTTGCGGATACAACTCATTTGGAATCAACGTTTTCTAAGAAAACAGGGATCGTGGTTATGTCAAAAGCATCTGCATCTGTTGGCTCGATTGTAGAGTTGCTACCAGTTGCACGTAGAGTTAAAGAGCTCAAGAGTACCCTTGTTGTTAATTGGTCTTCTTTTCTTCCTCACGGGCCTCTTGACGTTCGGTTTCTCCGTTCAGATTTTGTTTTGGCATCGACAAGAATGTTTTTTGGTGCTGATGTTGGTTTTCTGTGGGGTAATCGAGAAAGAATCCGAGAGTTACGACGTTCTGTGCCTAATATTTTTAATGGCACATCTGTTAAACCCGAGGGTCTTTTAAGGTTGCGACAAGCACTTCAGTATGTTGAAGAATTGGGTGGTTTATCACAAGAGATGCAACTGCAGCCTTCGGAAGACTACGGTCGAAGGGGGGACATGAGGCGCGGCATGCAGGCAATTCGGCACTATGAGAGAACTCTCACTGACTTAATGTTGCGTCGATTAGCTAATGTGCCTAGAGCAACTGTTTTTGGGATTAGTCATGCGGAAGCTGCTGCTCATCGCATCCCACACGTGATGTTTTACATTCAGGGCTATAACTCCATGAAGCTTGCTGAAATACTTCGGGAAGAGGGTGTCCGGATACTCGGCGAAAAGAGTGAAATCCCGGTTTTTCTAAAGTCGATAGGTTTTTCTGACGATGGTGGAGTGTTATGTGCTTCATTACTTCATTACAACAGTGAAAGTGAAATTGAGAGATTTATAGAAGTGCTAAATAGTGTCGCACCAGCTTTGTCAGCTATATAAGACCGATAGCCGTGTGGATTTCGTATGCCACTAAGGTGAACTTTAGAAACTGAAACTAATTTTGGGATTGTTCTGGTCTAGCTATTTCACTGCGAGCATCATGATTTCGATCAGCGCATCTGCTGACATAAGTTGGACGCCTATGGTAGCGCGTGCCGGAGGTGGTGTCGGCATCATTTTTTTGTAGACCTCATTCATTGCTTGAAAATGACGAATGTCAGAAACATAAACCATTACGTCTACAACATTGCCGAAATCCATATTTGCTGCTGAAAGGGTTTTTAGTAAATTTTCTAGCGTTTGTTGTGTTTGAGCTTATATGTTGCCCTTGGCGTATCCATCAGGACCTCTTCCAAGCATTCCAGATAGAAATAGACGATCTGAAACCATAATTGCAGGTGAAAGAGGACTAGTTGAACGAGCATTTCCTATCACTTTCCGCTGTGGATCGTGGACTGCGGTACACTGAATTTCAGAAAGGAAAGCAGGGTTCATTAGTTTGGCGCGTACTGTTGCTCTGGTCGGGGGAGCAGTTTTAAAAAATGTGCGATAGACCTCATTCATTTCTTGAAAATAACGGGCATCGTCTATAAAAACACGACAATTAACAACATCTTGATATCCCATTCCGGCCTGTTGGAGGACAAGGCCGATGTTTTCCATGACCCGTTTTGTTTGAGCCTTCGTGTCACCACCTTGAAGTTGGTACGTGTCAGGATTGCGGGCGGTTACTCCTGCAATAAAAAGAGTGTTTTTGACTTGGATACCCCAGCTATATGGTAAGGAAGGTGATTGCATTTTAGAGGGTTTAATGACTTTTCTTTCGACACCCGTCCTGGCTGCGATCATTGAGATTTCGACGAGTGCACCTGGTATAGCAACATCAGCTTGAACTGTTGCACGGATCGGAGGACTTGCCTTGAAGTAGGTTTTGTATACATCGTTCATGACTTGAAAGTCCCTAGCATCTGATAAATAGACATTTGAGCTTACGACTCTAGAAAAATCCATGCCGGCAGCCTTGAGAACCGCGCCCAAATTTTCCATTGTTTGGCGCACCTGATTTTCGATTCCGGAAGGTAAGTTTAGAGATCCAGGCTTATTGCCAATTTGTCCTGCTAGATACAAGAAGTCACCGGACATAACAGCAGGGCTAAATGGAAGGTCAAGAGACATACCTTCGGGTGAAATCACTTTCTTTTGAGCATATGTCAGTGTTGTCGATAGCATGACAAGTGATAGAGCGAGTAATGGTATACGTCTCATTAGATCCTCCTAAAGCAGAGATACTATATATCGAATTGCTCGAAGTGGTGATCGGTATTGTAAAGGAAATCTACTAACGAGGGTTTGTCTATTCGAGAAACAAGAAAAAAGTCGTAAGTCGTATTATGCTAGCAGGGTGGCGGATTGCTACAAGGTCACAGCCAATTTAGTTGAGAAGATTTTTCTTTGCGGTTATGTTGTTATTTGGAAAATGATTTTCGATAGTTATACCTTGAGATTTGATTGTGATTATGTTCAATGATGAACCTGTCCTTCTAGAAAAAGCTTAGGTTAGGGATATTGTGAGCGAGTTCGCCGTAATTGACGCATTCGGAACAGTATATTGATGCGTTTTCGAGATTACCTGCAGGTCGTTAAGTCTCGGCTTTCATTGAAGGCTCTTGCGAATGACCCGATAAAGCCTATTCCGTTACGTCTGCTTTTCCCATTGATTATTATTGATGTGGTAGCAGTTGTCTTTTTTGTTTTTGGGGAACCTTCGTGGGGTGATGCTGGATGGGCATTATTTCTCGTGGCTTTATTCACGCCAGCTAAAGGACTGACTTATCGTCGTGTCGGTGGAGCAAGGCCATATTTGACTGCGTTTATAGCTACGACTTCATGGCAGGCAGTTGGACTACCAATAGGGTTGGATTCTTTTTGGAACATTATTTCGGCTAGTTTTATCGCCTCTGTCTTTGTTGACTGGTTTGTGATTAAAGTGATGCGATGCGTACGTACTATTAAACTGTGTTTGCTGTTAGCAGTTTATGCTAGCTTGATTGTGCATCTTGTTACTGTTGGGTTTTTCCTTTTTTATAGAAATCCCTACTTAGGTGTTGCATTGTTTGTTTTGGGTACCGTTCTGTTTTTTGTGCCCGTGTTTTATGTTGATAAGTTTGTGGAAGAGCCTAAGTAAAGAATAGAACGATAGACGGAAAGTCAAATTGTGTCTGAAAGAGTAACTTTAAACCGAGAGCTGGGTCTTTTTGGTTTAGTGGCGACAGGTGTATGCGCGATGCTCGGGGCTGGTATTAATGTCGTACCGTTTATGATTCAAAGACACGTCCCTGGTATAGGCCCATCAGTATTAGTTGCCTACGCTATCGCTGTTGTACCAGCACTTCTAAGTGCGTTCTGTTATGCAGCTCTTTCTTCTGCAATGCCACGTGCTGGTGGTAGTTATGTGTTTGCAAGTCGTAGCCTCCATCCATATCTTGGTTTTGTTGCTAGTTTTTCTCAGTGGTTTGGATTGTCCATGGCTATTGGTGTGGTTGCTTACGTGTTAGTCCCTTTTTTGCGTGATATAGCTATCGTTGTTGATTGGCGGAACGTTGTGTCTTTTCTTGAGTTTGATTTGGCGCGACTTTTTGTCCCACTAGTCTTTTTGTGGTCTTTTACGATAGTTAATTTGTTAGGAGGTAAATTTTATCAAAGAACTTTAATTCCACTGATGGTTTTAATGTTGGCTGGCGGTTTGATTGTGATTCCAGCGGGTTTCGCTTTTGATCATGCTGATTTTCTGGCTGCTGCTGAAAGCCGTCAAGAGGTTTTATCCAGCCCTTCGAATCAAACACCATTTTCTTGGTTGACGGTTATGACAGCATCTGTATTTTTGTTTTCGAGTTTTATTGGCTTCGATTCGGTTGCTCAGGCTGGTGGTGAAGCAAAAAACCCAACCCGCAACCTGCCATTAGCTATCTGTATTTCTATACTAGGTGTAGCTGCCTATTACATGGCTTTTACTGCTGCTGTTTACCATGCAGTTCCGTGGCATTATATTGCGGAGAGAGCGACGAATACTGACCTAACTGCACCTGGTTTGCTTGGGTATTTGTTGTCTCCCGAGTGGACGATAGTTATTGTAGTAGCTGCAACGATTGCTCTTGCCAATGACTTGCCGGCAATGATTTTGTCTAACTCCCGTCTGGTATTCGCATGGGCTGAAGATGGTTTTTTTCCAAGTGTTTTTTCTAGAGTTGGTGAGCGATTTCGAACTCCCCACTGGTCAATTGTGCTTAGTAGTTTGGTTTCGACGTTTGGAATCTTTGGGAATTACGTTTCAGGGGACTTTTTTTTGGGTATTGATCTTTTGGTGACAGCGATGTTAGTCAATTTTTTCCTGATGGCTCTTTCAATTTTGGCCCTTCCTATTCGAAATCTAGACCTGGCTAAGAAGATCCGTTTTATGCGTAGTAGGTCGTTACAAACTCTGGTTGGAGTAGCAGCAGGACTCATGCTTTTCTTTTTGATTGTTATTCAAGTAATAAAAGACGTGACTACTGAGCAAGAAAGTTGGTACTTCCATGCTTTGTATACATACTTAGTTGTGCTTGTTATTGGGTCTCTGATTTTTTTTAGGGGTTATCGTCAACTTGTTACTGCTGGTGTTGATCTGAAGAAAAGGTTTTTACAGCTACCTAGTCAGTAAGTTGAATTCCTCAGTGTTGAGCCGTCCTTTTCCGTAGAAGCTATGAATTGGACTTAGTTGTGTCGGCGACTATCGTCTGAATTAGTTGTATAAGTAGTTCGGCTTCTGCAGCATCTAGAATGTCATCTTTGGCCAATTGGTAATATCTTTTTTGTAAGTGAACTAAGTCCGTTAGGTTTAGCTGTCCTTTTTTACTTAGGGTTGAGAGAGTGGAAAAAGCTACGTCCAATTGCGGTTCCTTGTCTTTAGCTGTTGGGGAAAGAGTGGCTGCGCTTTCCTTTTGCAAAACCTCAATGGATGTTTGATGAATTCTGTCTGGGTTGATGTAATAAACAGATACAGCAAGCATTGAGACGATAACGAAAATGCCACCAACTGTTGAGGCAATAACAATACCCCAGCCGATAAATTTTCGGTTCGCAGATACAGATGAGAGCTTTTGGGTGATCGACATGTTTAATTCTGGAATTTGTAAAGCCTCAAAGTCGCGATGGTTCATTGGGGGGTCTTGTTTGCTGATGGCTTGCTCTAACTCTGGACTCTGATTTTTCCAGATTCTTGTGTAATGGATTGAAGTAAGCACAAAAATACCGATTGCGGGGAGGAGAATTGTTGGTCGAATCCAGATAGGTTCTGCCAGTGTTTCAATGCCGGCTAGGTTCACTAAAAGAATTGCAGAAAGATTGTTGACGAAATGAATGGTGATGGGTATTACGATACTCCGAGTCGCGACTGCGACAAACCCCAATAATATGCTTGCAGCAAAGGTGGGTAAGAATTGTGGGTGTAAGAGCATGAATAATAGAGACGTGAAAATAACAGCGTTGCCTTCATTTCCATTCTTAGTAAACGCGTTCAATATAAACCCTCGAAAAAAGAGTTCTTCAGAAATGGCTGCAGCGAATCCAACGATTGCAATTTTTATAACCCATTCAGAAAAAGTGCTTGCTTGGAGAAGTGTTTGTATTGTGTGGATATATTCACTTGGCATAGGAACCAATTGTTGGGAAAGGCTTCCTAGTTGGTCACCGATCACTACAAATGAGAGGGATAGAGGAAGCGCCATCACAAAATCAATTTGGGAAGGCAAGCGCAATAGTAGTGTATGTCTTATATCGACTTTGAAAATAATGATGCCCGCTAATGTTACTGTGAGCACCAATACTGGAGTTAAGAAGAGTACTAGGTTTGCGGAAAGGTTTGCTGTTGCCAAAAGACAGCCGAGTAAAACAGAAAATGCCAGTAATCCTGCTACTGGAGTTGGGGTTTTGGGAATGCTTGAATTCATTGCAGCAACAAAGGCTAAACGTTCTATTTATATTTGGAAGTGGTTAATTATGGCTTTATTGAGTAGTAGAAGCAGTGGCAAATCTGTGACAATGGCTTTTCGAACACTTTATTTAGATGGCACCATTTACTAATTAGGAGAGCGTAACACGAGAGTCTTAATTTTACCTCTTTCACTAACCAGGAGAGTTTTCTTCTCAAATATGT
>CAZFLB010000237.1:0-18281 GCA_964518945.1 uncultured Acidobacteriota bacterium
CCATACCTGTAATGGCAAGAGTGAGTACAGAACCTAATATAATTAGCGTACCGGCCACAAACTTAAATTTATTGGTCTTCATTGAATCCCGATGGATAAGCCGATGAGCATAACGAAAACCACTGATAAAAGCATAAGCCACATGGAGTAAAGATTATACTGGCACGGTGTCTCAATCTGCAAGAGATCGTCATCGAACTTATTAAGCATAAGAGCCTAGTGATGAAGTGACGTTAAATTAAAGAACATCAAGTCGAATTTCCAAGTTAACTTTGGCTTTTGAGACAAAGAAAAGTTGCTAAGGGCGGTTTATACGCCTTGAGAGGTTTGTAAAACGCTATACGTTTATCTCGACAGATTTATTCCCGGTGAGCTTCTGCGGGTCGGAATAATCAAGTTCTACTTTGCAACATCTACGGCATACCGGAAAGATTCCGTGGTTCAGTAACTTCTTACGTAACTCAGTATATCGAGTACTATTCCAGATTTCTGTCATGCTTTGCTTTCGGAGATCACCCATTTCTACTCTTATGAATGGACAAAAATGAACTTTTCCATCATAAGTTACCCTGCCGCCGAAAAACGGATAGAAACACTGTCCCTTGAGAGGTTGATCAGGTGTGTAGTAGTGCTCTAAGTCGGATGTGCTTTGTGCAGGACGCCAGTTAATAGTGATTTGCTTAGATGCCGCATAGGCAACTGCTTTGTCCAAAACGTGTGGAACTTCCTTTGGATTAAGTCCGGGATCTTCAGTGATATGGGTGCTAATTACATCTGCGTTAACTTCTCCAATTAAATTCAGTGTTTCTTGAACTTCGGTTGGAGTTGCGAACATTAACTGATTTAACCCGATGAGTGATACCTCAAGCTTTTCAGCTTCGTCAACGACATCTTCGAGCATGTGTAGATTACCTTCGGTAAGAGTAGTGTTTATGGAGATGGGTGCTTCTATACCAGCAATTCGAAAGATTCTTCGTAATAGGTGAATGTTTTCGGCTGCTTTTTGAAAAGCGTCTTTCTGTCCACGAACTTCATTATGAAAGTCCGGCGGGCCGTCAATCGAGACACTGATGTGTTTCAAAAAGCCGGATTTGGTTAGCTGTGCAAGAGCTTGAGCTCGGTTTTCTTGAATGATCGTGCCGTTTGTTGTGATGTAATCGCAACGCATTCCTTTTTCACGAAACAAGGTGAAAATATCGATAAGATTCTTGCGGACAAAAGGTTCACCTCCTGTGATGTTGAAAGACTTAACGCCACCATCTGAGAAGATTCGATCGAGTTCTTCTAGAGAGAGTTCTTTAGATCGCCAATCTTCTGGATTTAGGATGTCAGCGACATAACAAAAATTGCAATGCAGATTGCAAAGAAGAGTTGGCTCGTAAACGATAAAATGTGGCAATAGGTCTGCAACGCCGTTAGAGTTCTTCCTGAATTTCCGTATTTGCCGATCGCGTATCAGTCGAGTTATTCGGTTTTTGATCTTCCGCAGAAAGCTTTCGTGGGGTGCTGCCATCACTTGATTATATGTTAGACGAAAGAGCTTCAAGGTAATCATTTACCATAACATCCACAGTGTGTTCGCAAGATATGAACTGATGGGCATTTTCTGACAATTCACGCCTAAGAGAGAAGTTATGCAGTAGGTCCATTAGATCGCAGTAGAGCCCGTCGGCATCGCCTTCGAGTTGTGTCCGGGCGACTACTTTTTGCGGAAAGTCTTCAGAATGTAACTGCTCCGTTACCATTACGGGACGGCCACAAGCGAGTAGGTGTAACAATGTAGCGGACGTTTCCCCTGCAGAGGGATATCGTAAATTGAGACAAATATCAGCTGCACATGCGTAACGCCAGAAGTGATCCGCAGAGACTCTACCCGTAAATTGTACGGCGTTCTCCACTCCTAATGAAATGGCCTCTGCTTGAGCATCATAGTGATCGACAGTCGCTCCAACAACAAGGTAACGCACATTAATACCTTGTGCTCGCAATCGTCTCAGAGCCTGCAGTATCATACCGATTCTCTTTTCTGGTGTGACAAGTCCAAAAGACGCCAGGATGTATCCTTCGGAGGAGATCCCGAGGCTTTTGCAGGCTTCCTCTCGACTCAGGGCTTGCTTTGGCATGGGGATGCCCATTCTGATCCTGCGGACACGGGCTTTGGGGCAGCGCTCGGTTATCTCGAGTTTAGCAGTTGTATTATGTACTAGGGTTAGGCTGCTTTTTCTAACGAGGTGTTCGTAGAGAGGGTAATCGTATAGCAGTCGTCCACCGCCTGCGTGCAGAGCAATTTCTGCTATCGCTGCACCATTTGTTGGATAGGCTTCTACTACTTCTTCTCGATATTCAGAGAGCCTTACCTGTGCTCTACTTCGCTTGTTGGAATTGCCCAAGTCGTTTCTATAAGCAGTTACATCTTCACTGTGAAGATAGGAACGAAGCCTTGAATGATGAATAGCAAGATCGTGTAAAACAAGTATGTCTGGGTTTTTAAATAAGTAAGGGTAAAGAAAATTGTGATATTCGCTGTTTCCAACTTGGAACAGTGTTCAACCGGACGGCTTAAACTCTTTTGGCGATCGAATCGGAAAGCTTTGTGCGGAATAGGGCTTAGGTGTAAAAGCTTCTATTTCTAGGCCACGTTTGTATAGTTCGTTGAGAAGAGTCTTGGAATAATCGGCAATGCCCGAATTCGTTGGGGGTAGTGGTGTGAAAACAGAGTATTTCAAATTAATTCAGCTTCCATGCGGCGAGCCTCGATTAGAAGAATATCCCCAGTATTGATGCGTAAGGGATGGTCTAAAAGATTCAGCGTTTGAGCAAGGCGAAAAGCTGCTCTTCCAAATGGACCGAACAGGCGATGAGAACGTGACAGAAGGTAGCCTAATTTCAATGTTTTAGGTTGTGTAGACAACTTTAGGACCTCAAAACCAGCTCGTCTAGCCATTGCAGTTAGGCTTTTTCGAGTGAAATAATGCAGATGCATCCTCATAAACCAAGGCCAACGTCCTCTCATAAGTTTGGCCATGACTCCTCCCATGTTAACTGTTGTAATGACAAGAAGTCCTCCGGGTCGTAGGAGAGTATGAGCTTGTTCTAGAGCTCTGAGCGGATCGTCAAGATGTTCCCAAACATCCCAGGACGCCACTACATCGAACTTTTTTTCTCCAGGGTTGTAATCGTTAAGCATTCCGTTGAATACGTCCAACCCTTTTTCAGTGGCCGCCTGTGCTGCTAAATGAGAGGGTTCAATACCCTCAACTTTCCAGCCTGCTTGTTGTGCTTCATCGAGGAAGAGCCCATAAGAGCTACCTATTTCGAGCAAAGACCCTGGACTATCAATAAATTGGTGTCTTTCCATCCGTTTGATTGCGTCTCGAAAGTCACGGCGTCTTTCTTCCTCTGATAAGAGATAGTCGTGGTCTTCAACACTTCGATATAGTTCCTCGATTTCTGAGATATTGCAATTTGGTACAGAGCGTGCAAGTTTGCAGGGCTTGCACAAAAAAATGTCGTCGTGAATAGCAAGGTGAGAGCTAGTACAGGCGAACTCCTCACTCTCAATCCCTTTGTTTGTGGTTACATTTGAAGGATAGAGAAGTTTTGTCTGTCCTTCGCAAAGTAGACACGGCGGTGCCTTATAGACGTTGTGCATTCGAGCGTTTCGCAAATTCTTGTTCTAGCCGCTTCCTATCACGGAGCGAGTAGTAGAGGGCTCCTAGTGTGTTGAGAATGTAACGGATTGAGCTAGGTATGTTAACTGAAGAAGATTCTTCAGTATAACGTGTTGGTATGGGAACTTCCTCTATTCGAAAATTCAATAACACAGATCGGATTACCATTTGAGAGTCGAATACAAAATCATCAGAGAACTCGTCATAACCGATGAGTTCTAGAAACCGGCGGGAATAAGCTTTCATTCCACTATGCAATTCGCTGAATGATGTGCCAAGCACAAGGTTTTCAATACTAGTGGTGAATCGATTTCCTACATATCTATAAAAGGGCATGCCGCCTGACATTGGATTTGCGTTTGCTGCAAATCGTGAGCCAAAAGTGAAATCAGCACGGCCCGCTGCGATAGGTTCGATAAGTGCGGGCACCCGCTGAGGAGAGTACTGGTAGTCAGGATGTAGGAGTACGATGATGTCTGCTCCTTCAGATAAAGCCCAGTCATATAGCGTTTTTTGATTTGCACCATAACCTTTGTTCACAGGGTGTCGTTTTGTGTCAAGGCCCAAGCGCCTAGATATTTCTACAGTGCTATCTGGACTCGCGTCATCAACAACTAGAACTTTGTCATAGCTATCGACAGGAATTTCACGGTAGCTTCGTTCTATAGTGTGGGCGGCCTTATAGGCCGGCATAGTGACAATTGTTTTCAAAATCGACGAACCCTTGCCCGACTATGCTTATGTTATCTTAGGATTGATAGTGGTTCAAATATTGTCGTCTTCGCAGCTTCACGTTCTTGTGCTCGAGACCCTCTGCCGATTTTTGAGCCGTATATGAAGTCTTGGAAAACCACACCAGTATTGATTTATTTTTGTGCAATAACGGTGTGGCTTACGTGGCCACTGGCTTCGAGAATGTCGACAGCGCTCAGTGATAATCCCGACGCGCTGTTGAATTACTGGGCTCTTAGTTGGAATTACCATATTTTGCCGTTAAATTTCGAATCGTTTTTCGACGCAAACATATTTGCACCACGCCCTGATACCCTCGCATACTCCGAACATTTGTTTGGAATCGCGTTCCTCGTCTGGCCAGTATTTATTGTGTCGGGTAATGCATTGCTTGCCTATAACGTGGCCATTCTCTTGTCATTCATTTTGTCTGGGCTCGGAATGTATTTGCTTGTACGCGATCTGACGGGAAGCCGATGGGCTGCTATTTGCTCTGGGACCGTGTTTCTTGCCTCTCCCTATCGATTCCTACACATTATTCATATTCAGTTAATTACACTGCAGTGGTTCCCGTTTGTTTTTTGGTGTTTTTTTCACTTTGTGCGTGGTGGCCAGTATAAGTATCTGTTTGGGGTTGTTATTTTTTCGCTCTTACAGGCGTTGTCTTGTAATTATTATGCGGTCTACCTCGTTTTTTCGATTCTGTTATTAGTGTTTGTTGTGGCAGTTGTTGGCCGTGGTCTTTTAACAATGTCACGGTGTTTTCAACTAGCCATTGGTGGTGTTCTTGTTTTTGTAGTTATGCTCCCATTTCTATTGCCATACGAACGAAATAAGGATCGAGGGTTTTATAGACGTTATGAAGACGTAGTGGCATTTTCAGCATCGTCAACGGATTATTTGCGTCCCAGTGCTTTCAATAAAGCTCCACACTTAAGGTTGTTTCCACAGCAGGAGCGTTCGGAAAAGGCGTTATTTCCAGGTGCGATAGCAATTTTTTGTGCCATTCTAGGTCTTTATAGAGGATTTTTGTCGACGAGCACTGACCCAGCTAAACGCACGTTTTGGACTTTTTTTGTTTTCTTGAGTTTGGGTGGTTATGTCTTGTCACTTGGTCCGGAGACAGCAGGCGGAAATTATTTGCCCTATCGGTGGTTCTATAGGTACTTGCCTGGCTTTGATAGTCTACGAGTTCCAGCTCGTATTTACGTTTTGTTTCTTTGTGGAATCTCTGTGCTTGTCGGATTTGGTGTGCGTTTCCTAGCCATTTCGAGTCGCGGTCGAGAGAGAATGGTCGGAATAGGTGTTCTTGGGTTGTTGTGTTTTGAATATCAGACGTATTCGATGGGTCGTGTTTTCAGGTCAGCCCCTGCAATTCCCAAAATTTATCAAGCGCTCGCTTATACAGAGGATGATGGTGGGGCGGTGTTGACACTGCCAATACATAAAGGTGAAGCTATTACGGCTGAGTCTAGATATATGTATTACTCTACCGTTCACTGGAAACCATTAGTTAACGGTTATAGCGGTTGGTGGCCAAATGACTACTGGCAGCTGGTTGGCAGAGTTCAACATTTCCCAACCGCAAGAATTCTTCGCTTTTTGCGGGAGCGTGTCCCTTTGCGTTACGTTGTAGTTCACTACGATAGGTTGTCAAAGATAGAACGACGCAGGCTTGAAACCGAGATGATGCGTTATCACAAGACAATGCCAATAAGGTTTCGTTTTGAAAACGATGTTGTGTACGAAATAGTTCCTGACGCGAGTTAATGAAGCTACTTTATTTTGCCGATATCCGTTTCCCGATGGAACGAGCAAATGGAATCCAGACGATTCAGACTTGTCATGCCTTGGCGCGACAAGGTGTTCATGTAGAACTGGTGGTTCGCAGGTCGGATTCACGTTCGGATGAGGAGTGCCTCTCATTTTTTGGCCTTGTTCCTCATCCAAATCTTCACTTAAGAAGGGTGAGAACAATAGGTCGCGTTGGTTTTTTACTGAGTTCACTTTCACTACTAGCCCGAAATTGGGATTACGTGTACACCCGCGATCTTCTGTTGGCCGATCTATGCATAAAGGTATCTTCTGTTCCCGTTGTCTTTGAAGCTCACACTGTTGCTTCCTCATTTGCGGCCGAGCGACAAAATCTATATTCAAGGGGACAACCCGCAAGTGCCTCGAAGTTGAAGAGGCTTGATGCGAGAGAGTGTCGTGTTTTTAATAATGCTTCTGGAATCGTCACTATAACTAAAGCACTTTTTGAAGAGCTTCAGAATAGCTATGGTATTGCCAAAAAGCATATTGTTGCCCCAGACGGCTGTCATATCTCAGAACAGTCTCCATCACCTATTCAAGGGAACAAGGTTTATTATATTGGACAGCTCTACCCTTGGAAGGGCGTTGATGTACTTATTCAAGCGATGCAGTATGTCAAAGATGCAGAACTCATTGTTGTAGGAGGTTTCGTTGAAGAACCTGACTTAACAAGGCTACAAAATCTAGCGAAGACTTTGGAGCTGGGAAACCGGATTCATTTTAAGGGTTTTGTTCCACCATCAGATCTTGATATAGAACGGCAGCACGCTGCAGTGTTTGTTGTTCCAAATATTGATTCTACGGTCGGACGTTTTCACACTTCACCATTGAAGCTTTTTGAAGCAATGGCTTCGAGGCGTCCTCTAGTCGCTTCCAATTTGCCAGCGATACGAGAAGTTCTCACACATGAAAGAAATGCTTTGTTGGTTCCACCCTCAAATCCAAGAGCGCTTGCGACAGCGCTCTGTAGTTTAATGTCGGACAGGCAGCTGTCAGAACGTTTAGCGGCGACGGCATTTGAGGATGTTCAGCAATACTCTTGGGATAAGCGCGCTGAAAAGATTTGCTCTTTACTAGATTAGTCCCATTCTGGTTGCTCCCAGAATTGTTGTTGTCATTGCATATAACCAAGCGCTTTAAGGCGCTTAATGATGGCTTCGTCTTCTAAAACTAGGCCACCGTCTTGCCAGCTTTTAAAAGTACGTGCCCCTTCGAGATATGCGGCCAACCCTTTACGAAAAGACAGAAGCTTTGCCTCAGATGAAGTAGCTAAGTTTTGTATTTCTAGCGGGTCATTATGAAGGTCGTATAGCTCTTCGGTGATGATATCGTAGATGCTGAAGCCATCTGTGTCGGTCTGAAAGCTCGCAACATACTTGTTAGAGTTAGTTCGTAAAGAGATGTGTTTCACAGGGGGTTCTCCGGGCGGAGGATTCGAAGTGAATTCACTGATAGCGTAACGCCTAGGCCTATTTTGAGATTGCATTTCAACGTTCTGAGTCAGGTCGAAAGAGCGTGCATGTGGTAATGAAACGGGTGTTTGTCCTAAAAGCGTTGCAAACACATCTGTTTGGCTGACGAGTGTTGCTACTCTTCCCTGCTGTTTACTTTTTGGCCACTTCAAGATCATTGGAATGTGCACGATTTCATCGTAAAGAGTCCAGCCATGCTGCCAGTTTTTGTGTTCGTAAAATGCTTCTCCGTGATCAGCAGTTAGCAAAATAAAGGACGTATCGTAAAGCCCTCTTTTTTTTAGTTCTACAAAGAATCGTCCCAACTCCTGATCTACGTAGGCGATCTCGGCATCATAGAGATCGACTGCTTGTGTGATTTCATGTTTTCCTTCAGGGGGTATTTGTTTTAGGACTTTGTTCAGCATTTTCGGTACGTCCGTTTGGATCGGTCCAAATCGTTCTTGGAAGCCTTCTGGTGGTTGGTAGGGCCAATGTGGATCGATGAAATGTACGAAAAGAAAACGTGGTTGCGACGTAGGACGATCTAGAACGGAGAGCGCTGCATCTACTGTACGAGCTGCTCTAGGTTGTTGGAGAGATAAATAGCTGTGAAATCCTCTCTCGAATCCGAAATTTTGCGCTAGATAGGCGCCAGAAACAATTCCGTCTACTTGAAAATTTGACTTAGCTAGGATTTCTGGTAGATAAGGTGCTTGTGCGCTTAGCTTTGTGAGGTTGCTTGCACCGTGCTCTGATGGGGTTAATCCTGTGAACATTGACATATGTGTTGGAAGGGTCGTGGAAGAGGTGGCAATTGCTTGTTCAAATAAGACGCTGTGTTCGGCGAACATGTCGATCGAAGGCGTAGTGTCACGAGCATAACCGTATGCTCCTATGTGGTCTGCTCGAAGGCAGTCGATGGAAATCAGAATCAAATTGTAAGGAGGTATGGTTTTGAATCCTGATGTTAGACTTGGAGTTCCCCATAATGGAAAGAGGGTTTCTTCACTAGATCCAGTTTTCGTTTCGAAAACGATTTCACCTTTTTCTTCGGGCCAGTTCCCAAGGTGAACTGTGCGATCGAACCAGCGATTTCGTTTAGACCTTCCTATAGATTCACGAAATAAGACTTCGATTCTTTCTCCGTTACGTATTGATAGCCGAAATTCTATAGGGGAAGCGAATTTGGGTTTTGTAAGTGTCGCGACAGCAATAGAGAAACTCAACTGGCTGCCGGTTGGTATATCTGTTGCAAATGAAAGCTTTGAGGAGGGAGATGTGACCAAAGAACGACGTGTTTGACCACGAACCGTTACGTAACCGCCAGCATAACCTTCGTTGCGTAAAGACGTTAACTCTGCACGGGTGTATGTAGCAGTCGAGTGACTTACACGGTCAATAAATCGAAATGTTTTAGCAGGCTTGTCTCTTTCAGGGGTGCAAGAGACAAAGGTTAAGAAACCCCAACAGCCGACGAAGAGTATCCATAGAGTAATGCGGTGAAGTCTTTGTAACACGGAGTGAAATAATACAACACTGTTGAATTTATCGATGCTTTTTGAATGGGAATCGCCTTCAAGGGCGGATGGTTACAGCACACACTTATAACTTCGGGTTTGGGATTTTAAATTTTCGGTTTAACTTTGCAGTCACGATAGATGTGTAATTCAGGCATGCTCCAATTGGGGAGTCCGTAGTCGAAGCTCTTACCTTCTCGGATCCAAAACCGAAGCCGACGTGCTTGTACCTTATTAAACCGAAGAGTGATTGCTGATTGCTGAGGGTTATTGACGAGTGTATCTACAAGCTCCCATTTTGTCGCAATGTCATTTTGATAATTCACAGGTTTGAAGGATTCCCCTGGTCGACTTACTTTCAAAGTTAAGTCGCGTGGAAAGTTGTCTTGTGGAAACCCAAGCGTTAATTTCACTGCTGAAATAGTTTCTTCTTGTCCAAGATCTACTTCTAGTTTTATACCAGGAAGTTGCCCTTGGGTGCTCCATTGTGTTGAAACATCTCGATCGATAGCCCATTTCACTGGAGTTTTACTATCCCCTGATAGTTTCCAATCGTTTGGTTTTATCTCACTGGTAGGTAAACATAACGAACTTGTAGTTGGAGTGATTCCTGTTGCGCGCAACTTGTAAACGTGTTCTCCTCCGAAACCGTACTTTGTATAAGGACGACCATTCAGTGTTTCGAATTGGCCTTCTGGCATCAGTCTGTCCGAGAGCTCTCTCAATCTGGTGAGCTTTTTGCTACGTTCTTCAGCGCTCCATAATTTTGGGTGTATGACGATGCGTTCGACACCAAGACCCTCGAGAAGGCTTAAGGATTCTTTGCTTGGGAAGCTCCGAAGTTCCCAAGCTAGGTAGCTTGGGAGTGGAGGGTAGAATGACGTCCGGCCGAAGACAATAGGTTGCCAATGGATGGTCGAGTAGAACATGTAAAGTGCGTGGCGTCGGAGTTGGCTACGTGGATAAAGAGGAAGTTATACGATGGGTTCTCCAGGATTCTTATTTGCTAACCAGGAATAGACTTCTGGTGTTGAAGAACCCGTGGGAAGAGTTGTGTAGAACTGTCCTCCTGAAAAGTGCTCGTACGGTAAAAAGACGAGTAGTGCAATACGAGCGTACCGAAGAGTGCTTAACGGTAACCAATCGAAAAAGGTTTTTGCGCCAAAGCCAGCGAGTATCGCAACTCCTAAGCGGACGAGGATACTCATACGTTCTGCGTTACGTAGAACACGAAATAACGGAACTTGTTCGTAAAGCAGTGTATAAGGGCCTATTCCCCAATCGGTGCCACCAATCCGAATATCTGGTCCGAGCGAGAAAACAATGCCAATTAAAATTGTGGCGGTTGAGAGCCAGCAGAACAACTTGACGGGGCGTTGCTGTTGGCGTGAGATAGTGAGGATACCTAGAAATGCGAGGACCAGAGCTCCGATTCCCAAATACTGAGGTACAACACTTGGTTCGAATTCGAAACTAATAAATTGGCCGAGTAAACTTCCTGCGGGAGGACGTATATATTCTAATAGGTCGAGGCCTCTAGTAAGCGAACGTTGAAAAGTGAAGTCGCGCAGCATCTGCAGGTAAGGTAAGAAAAAGATGCTAAAAATCATTCCGGAGATAAGGACGGGGGCCAAAAGCCCGGAGGTACTTCGGAAGCGTTCTTCCCGGTTGTTGTTACCAAAAAGTATGTAGGCAGGAAGCCACAGGGCAAGCAGCACACCAAAGTAAAACAGGTAATAGGTGCAAGAAAGTCCTTGTAATATGAAACATAAACCGAACAGAAAAAAATTTTTCCTTCCACCGGTTGTAAAAGCGCGGTGCAGGAAAAGTATTGCTAGCGGAAGCCATTGTGCACTAAGCAGTTGAAGCCGAGGTACTTCGTGAAAGTTATACGTATTGAAGGCATAGACAATCCCTGCAACGATTGCAGCATCGCTTCGACCTAGCATTTCTTTTACAAGCCAGAACATTGCAGCTCCACAAGCTGCGATGGTAAGAAGAAGCACCATGTTGTGAGCAAAGAGGGCGTTGCCGGTTAGGTAGTAGAAGGGAGCTGCAAAGAGAGCGATTCCCACGAAATGTTCTGAAAACGCTAGAGACTTTTCGTATGGGTAGAATGTGTTCGAATCGAAAAGGTTGAGTGGATCCCTAATGAGTTGGTGTGCATCCCATGCGAGAATCCAGGAAATGTGTAGAGGGTCACCGTCATTAGCTGCACGTTCATGAGGGCCAAGTGACAATGGGGCTGTGAATATTATGGCTAGTGCCAAAAAAAACAAAAAAATTGAGAGGTTCTTACGAAAGTCTGGCGTCCACATTTTCAATTCTTAGGGTCTAAATCTTCATATACATGGAGTTCGGAAATGCTCCAACGCCGTGAACCTCGCTCAGTTACGTTGATAAACATTCGTATTCGGTCCACGGTTTCTGGTTGTAGATTGATCCGATATCTTGCTTTTGCTGGATCTTTTACAAGTTGGCGCACTAACGCAACTGTTTGCCATACGTCAGGTTGCCGTTGCATCCGAAAAGCGTGTTCTCCGTAGAAACCGTTCACTTCGAGATGCCGTGGAAATTCTCCGTAAGGGAATGCCATATCAAGTTCGATACGAATGGGGCGACGTGGTTGATCGAATGCCACTTCGAAAAAATCTCCTTTGATTGGAGTATCGCCTGTTGTCCACTTAGTACTCCGGTCGTTATAGATTACGAACTTTGTGTTACCGATTCCATTGCTGTCGAATCTGAGACTAGAACGAGGTATTTCACGGCAGTTACAAGCTCTTGGGGTACCTTCTTCTTCGAGAGGTGCGAAAGTTACTAGATGTTCGCCACCCAGTTTGAATCGGTTCCAAAGTGGGTCATTTTGATCGGGAAAGGTTTCTATGGAAGTTATTTCAGGTAATCTGCGGAGAGCTCGGAAGCGGTCTCCGGAGGGCCACCTTTTTGGATGTATGATGGCACGAGAGACTCCTAGAGCACGCAGCAGGGTTACTGAATACCGAGCGGGAAATCTCCTTAGTTCATACTCTAAAAGCTCCATAGCTGGCGGATAGAAGCTTGGTTTGTTGAAAAGTAAAGTATTACCGTGATATGTGGAAAAATAGGCGTCTAGTGTAACGTGTCTCATTTCGCGAAAAGGACGAGGTGGTAGTTCTGCTAAGGAGCTAACTTTCTGGGGAGAGAGTTTCCGATACACATCAGGGACAAGATTCCCAGTTGGAATTTCTTGCCCTTGAGTACGGCTCGGTGACCAGTGTTCGGCAAGTACAACGACAGATAGTGTGCAACATAGTGCTACACCTCGTGAACGACTATATCGGGACATCAACCAGGCTACTCCGTATGCAACAAAGAGGCCTATGCCTAGAGTGACAAGTATTGAGAAACGGTCGGGGTTTCGAAGTCCGTCATAAGGGGGTAGTTTCTGTAGGAGTGCGTAAGGACCTTGACCAAAGTCTAGGTTTCCAAATTTAAGCTCGGGCCCAGCAGAAAGAAAAAAACCTAATACAGCAATGAGACTGTATGCCAATCCGACCAGACGGTTACGAAGCTCTTTAAGCCTCAGCATTGCAATAAAACCAACGCTTGCTAATAGCAGCACGAAATAACCGATGAAGTGATCTACTAGTGCTGTAGGAAAATTGAAAGATTGGTAGAGCAAACTCTCTGAACGTGGTTCGAAGTACCTCAATAGGTTGTAGCTGCTGGGAGTGCTTTGAAACTGGTAGTGGCGGTATAGCAGCCAGTAAGGAACGGTCATTAGTGCTAGAACTACTCCTACGGGAAAACCCGCTATTCCGATATTTATAACAGAGGGCAAATTACGGCGTTCTGGAGTTGCCAAAAACAAAGCTGGAATCAAGATAATGAGAATGACTAGATAGAAAGCAAGGTAATAAAAACAGGAGAGTGCTTGAAGAATTGAGAAGACAGTAAAGCCAATCAGGTATCGACTTTTGTTGTAGTTGAAATAACGGTGTAGACAATAGAGTGCGAGAGGCAACCATTGCAACGTGATGAGTTGAATACGAGGTATTTGAGAGAAACTGTACGCACTGAATGTATATGCGATGGCTCCTACAACTGCACCGTATTCTGAATCAGTGATTTCTTTGAAAAGCATGTGTGCAGCTGTCGCACTTAAAGCTAAAGTGATGAGTGTAAGTATGTTCATCGCTAGAACTGGGTTTTCGAGTCCGTGGAATAAAGGCCATGAAAGAAGTCCTTCTCCAATCATGGGTTCGGAGTATAGAAGCCCTTGCGGATGTGGATAAAAAGCATTCGCATCGAAAATTTCAGGGTAGCCTTTAAGTAAATTGGTGGCACTCCACCAGACGAGCCAAAGTCCGAGGATGGCATCCCCATCGTCAGGAAGCCGAGAACCCATATGTGCACTTAACGGAAGTAATAGTAGGGACGCTAAAACGAAATAGGAAGCTAAGGTGGCAATGAATCGTTTTAAACTCATGGCTGGGCTTTTTGGAATACAAAAAGATGGTTCAGTCCCAACTGAAAGGTTTTTGTTCTTAACAGTTGAAATCCATGAGGCTCGAAAATTCCGGGTGTTTCATTCGGCTCGAATCCAAAGTGCTCCTCAAGGCTCATGCCATCGATCAAACGCATCCATTTTAAACCGTCGAGAATGTGGTCAACCAATGGTGCTGGTGTTGTAATGATTAACAGGCCCCCTATCTTGAGGTGTTCTGCACATGCTCTTGCCATTGAGGATTGATGTTCTCTGGGCACGTGTTCTAAAACAGCAATCATCGTAATGACATCGAATGTTTTCTCAATTTTGTTACATTCTGGAAAGTGTCCGGGAATCAATTCATAGTTTTCTGTCCTTATTGCTGTTTCCAGATCGTCGTCTACGCCAAATCCATATCCGATACGGTCATGCAATTGCTTAAACAGTTCGCCTTCGGAGCAGCCGATATCAAGTACTCTCGCACCTTGTTTAATATATGGTTTAGTTTTTGAGATGCGCCAGCGCTGTAGAATTCGGTCGAGAGTTTTCAATCGAACTCACCACGATGACGCCCGAGGCCGAGGACACTGAGGAAAAAGCTTGATAAGACAATCTGAAGTCCGAGAATTAGAGATAGAGCAGCTGGAATAATCACTCTCAACATTTTCGTGGGTTCAAGTTCTCCAAATGAACTTTCGCCCCATTCGCTAAAGGCCCAGCCTGTACCACCGATTCCTAGCACAACAAGTGTAAAACCAATACAAAGACCTACTTCAAGCGTAGCGTACTTGAATAGCTTGTTGAAGCGTTGGTCTGTTGGCATTAACCCTTCCTGGATTGCAAAGATCTTGGTGAAAAAAGCAAAAGCTACAGATTGATATCCGAGGGTTACAGCAACTGCAGCGTACAGCAATGTGTGCACGTCGAGTGTGACAGTGCCTATGGTTCGAGGTTCGGGCAACACCCAAAGTCCGAGGAGTGTTCCTACAGCTAAGAGAAGAATGCCAGGATAAAGAAAAAGCCAACGTGGGCTGTAGAGCAAAAGAAATCGAAGATGCCGCCAACCATCGCTCCATGTTCTAAGATGAGGAGGTCTATCTCGTCCATCTGGTGATAGCGTTGTAGGGACTTCGGTAACTCGCATTCCCAATAGAGTAGCTTTAACGACCATTTCTGATGCGAATTCCATTCCGGTTGTCTGTATTTTCATTCGTATAATGGCATCTTTACGGAACCCGCGGAGTCCGCAATGGAAATCCCCGCAAGGGTTGGGAAATAAGAGTCGCCCGATGCCGGTCAGTACGGGATTTCCGAGATAACGATGAAGAAAGGGCATTGCTCCCTTTTTGATTCCACCTTTGAAGCGATTTCCCATGACAAGGTCGTATCCGTCGCGGAGCTTTTCGATGAAAGGTCCTAGTGCAGTGAAATCATAGCTGTCGTCCGCATCGCCAATAATTATGAATTTACCCGATGCTGCGTTTATTCCTCCCATGAGTGCACTGCCGTAACCTTGTTGACTAATGTGAACAAGCTTGACACCTAACCGCGTGGCAATCTCGATGGAACCATCTGTACTGCCGTTGTCAGCGATGACGATCTCGCCATTTATATGATGCTTTGACAGTGTGCTTCGGGCCTTTTCTATACAAGTTGCTAATGTTGCAGATTCATTAAGGCATGGCATTACCACTGAAAACTCAACTTCTTGGAACTGTTCTTCCATCACTACACCAATTTTATAACGGGTTGTATGTCAATTAATGTAGCCGAGTGCCTTAAGGGCGTCATTCAGCTCTTTTCTTTCATTCTCATCTAGAGAGTTGCGTGGTCCTGTAACAACGCCTTCTGTGTAGTAATGCGGCAAGTTCAGGTGCTGGGACATTTGATGTCGTAGTGAAGCGAGATGCTTTTCTCTTTCCATAGTCAGTCGCCCTTCTAACAGGTTTTGCTTCTCGAAAGGATCTTTCATGAGGTCATATAGCTCTTCAGTGGGAACTTCAAGGCAAATCGTTTTGCACGTTTCGTCGAAAAAAGTCTCGTCTTGCTGTAGTAGAGCTTGTCGCTCATCGTTGAGTGTGTAGATATATTTGTAACGGTCTGTTACTAGTGCTCTTCGTAAAGAGCATCTTCCGTCAGCTTCTGAAAAGGACATACGTTCACCTTCAAGGGATCTGAGAAGGGATGTGCCTGGCCCGTCGTATGTGGATTTTAGGTCGACCACATCCATGATTGTCGGAACGAGATCGATATGACGGGCAATAGTCTTTTTGTTTATTTCTTCCGTTTTAAAGGGAAACTTAATGAGTAGGGGAACCCTCAGGTTTTCCTCGTAATGGCCTGCACCATGCACACAGCACTTCCCGTCGGTTTCGATCATTTCGGACCCATGATCGCCGGTGAAGATGATCAGAGTTGAATCATATACTCCTTGAGATTTCAATTGAAGAACGAGTCGCTCAATGTATTGATCGATATACTGGATTGCATCACGATCGGACTCGAGTCCAGTTGGTCTTGGACCATGAAGGTCATATGTGTGGAAGAACAGAAAAAAAGGATTATCATTTCTTGCAGCTAGCCACTGTTCAGCATCAGCTGAAACTTTGTTAAGGTCAGTCCAAGTACCGTTTTCTTTTCGGTGCTCATTAAAAATCTCAAAACCTTGGTCTAGGCCATAGAAGCCAGAAATACTTCCCTGCCCAACAAACGCGGCCGTTTCATAGCCTTCATTACCCAGTCTTTGAGCAAGTGTTTCGAAAGAAGGAAGTCTCGGGTAATAATCGTTTTGTCGGATCATAAGTCCGTAGGGAACATCGCGTCCGTGTTGCGATGGATATAGGCCAGTGAGCATGCTCATGTGGGATGGTGTCGTCCATGGAGCATGGGCGTAAGCGCGATCGTATTGGGTGGCATCAGCTTCAAGGGCAGCAAATGAAGGGGCATAGCCTGCATTGACCGCTGTCTCAAATTGTCTGTGATTGAGGCAATCGATGGAAATTAAGATGATGTTCGGTTTGACTGACCCGTTGTTATTGCAGCTGGGCTGCATTAATGTTGCACATAAAGTGACACAAGAGGCTAAATTAGGTAAGTTGGCTTTTAATTTCATATTTGCTGAACTATCCCTAACTGAAACTATACTGCAACCGTGCCTACGAAAACGAAGATGAGAAGGTTGATATTACTAGTAGTTCTTTATCTTATTGTAATGCTTTCGTGTTGGGGAACTCCTGACCCTGAAAGTCATTCAGAAAAGAAACGCCCGAATGTTGTACTTTACGTGATCGACACTCTTAGAGCGGATCGCCTCGGGGTTTATGGGGGTGCGGCGGAAAAACCGCTTGTAAGGACTTCGCCCAATATTGATGAATTTGCTAGTTCCGGTATTGTTTTTGAGCAAGCTGTCGCGCCTGCACCATGGACACTTCCTTCCATGGCTTCTGTGTTCCTTTCTCAATTTCCCTGCGAACATGGACTTTTGAATGATGGAGATCGTTTATCCGATGGCAAGACGCTAGCGTCCGCTTTGTCAGAATTAGGTTATCGAACCGGTGCATTTTATGAGAATCCTTATGTTGGGGAAATGTCCAAGCTTGACCAA
The DNA here is from genome assembly GCA_964518945.1 of uncultured Acidobacteriota bacterium. Taxonomy (GTDB): domain Bacteria; phylum Acidobacteriota; class Vicinamibacteria; order Marinacidobacterales; family SMYC01; genus CAZFLB01. Next base: position 17,265 of record CAZFLB010000237.1, read on the forward strand.
GGTTACAAAAAATCTCTTCTTATTGGCACCGGCGAGGTTGAACCAATCGATGCTTGGTTGGATGCTCAGGACCCTAATTCACCTTTTTTTCTTTATGTACATACGGTGGAACCACATAATCCGGAATCGGCAAAGAATATTGAAGTCATAGATGAAGTACGAGAGGAAGTAGAGTTAGCTTACCGAAGCTACCGTAACCTGACCCGAGTCGACTATGAAAAAGGGCTTCCTCTTGGCACAACAGACAACACAGAGGAGCAGCAGAAAGCGCTTGATAAGCTGAACTCGATTAAAGATACAGTGAGCCTGCTTTATGATGCTGCGGTTTCGGATGCCGATTCTCGGTTTGGGTACTTGTGGAAAAGGCTAAAGAAGGATGGCTTTCAGGAGAACACCCTTTTCGTTCTCGTATCTGACCATGGCGAAGAACTTGGAGATCGAGGCGGCTGGCAACACGACCACTCAGTGTACGAGGAATTGATCCACGTACCTCTTATCATACGTCTACCGGAAAAAGAACGCTCTGGAGAGCGGATTCGGAAACCCGTAAGTCTCATCGATATTGCCCCGACAATACTGAACTATCTGAGAGCAGAAGTACCCCCAACATTTAGAGGGCAAGACCTACTTGGAGTTGAGCGAAACGAACCGCGGTTTATGGCTTTGCGGGACAATCGCAAAAAGTATTTTAAGCCCTACAAAAGAACTCGTGGTGATATCAACGTCGTTGTCAGGGATGGGTCCTGGAAGGGGATTTGGAATAAAGAGCCAGCGGTATTTGAGTTATATGACCTCAAGAAGGGCTTTAGTGAAATGGCGAATCTCCAAGGTATTCACCCAGAGGTTTCTAAGAAGCTACAGGGTTTTGCACAACAATCATTAGAGCAATGTCGAGGAGAGTTTATTAGTACAGAAGCGGAAGAAAGTACGCTGGATGAAGAAACACTCCGTCGTCTTCGTGCTCTTGGCTATTTGGGCAAAAAGGAATGACTTAACTATCGTTAGGTTCATTTGGTA
>CAZFLB010000238.1:0-19958 GCA_964518945.1 uncultured Acidobacteriota bacterium
TTAGTGGCAAGACTTTATCAATTGCAATTCGCGTCCATTCCATACCTAGCAGCAAATCAACCCAGTAACCCTCATCTGTGCGAATCCATTTTAGTTCGCTGGGATATAAAGACCGTATTGCAGCGATTGTTGCAAGACCAGTGCGAACTGGATGAAATAGCCTGTCATCAACGATACTTATCGCAACACCATTACAAACAACACCTTCATACTTCGGCCTCGGTGCTGCTAAGGTAGCTCGGGGAATGAAATGCGTTGGGCGAAACACTACTCCAGGAAGGCCTAAATCATTCAGAGACTGTGATAACCGATCGCCATCAATCCAAGGAGCTCCTATTTGTTCAAAAGTCAATTCGGTCCCACGACCTTCTGAAACGTTGACACCTTCCATCAAGCCAAAAGCAGGGTAGGCTATGGAACTCTTTACTGTGCGAATATTTGGTGAAGGCGCAACCCAAGGAAGACCAGTTTCCTGCCACCGCATCGAGCGCCTCCACCCCTTAATTGGAATTACACTAAGGAGGAGGCGTTCTCCTAACTCCATGTAAGTATGAAACCATTTCGAAAGCTCTCCAACTGTCATGCCATGGAGTAAAGCAATCGGAGCAATCCCCACAAAAGAGAGGAATCCAAGATTAAGCACAGGACCCTCAACTCTCAATCCTCCATTCGGATTAGGGCGGTCAAGCACGACGAAACTAAGTTGTGCTTCTGTTGCTGCCTCCATTGCTAACTTCAATGTACTAATGTAGGTATAAAATCGAACACCTATGTCCTGAATGTCAAACACAAGGACATCAATGTCTGCAAGCATTTCTACCGTAGGTTTTCGGGTACTCCCGTACAGACTGTATACCGGAATCTCTCCTGAAACATCAGAAGCGATGTCAGCACCAGCGGTCACATTCCCAGCAAAACCATGCTCAGGAGAAAACAATGCAACAACAGAAAGTTTAAGTTCGTCTCTTAACACCAACAGCGATGGAATACCATCCCTTGTTTGACCAGTGTGGTTGGTAATGAGACCAATACGTTTACCTAACAGTAAATTTAGATATGTCCCATCGTCTTTTCTTAAAACGTCTAAACCATTTAAAACATTTGTACTTGCTAGAGAGTTAGACGAGCTGACACCCAACCAAAACAAAATGTACAAAAAACGTTGCAAACATCTTGGCCCGGGACTGAATCGTTCGAACAAACCAATGAACTTATATTTAAATCTTCTCCAGCCATCCATACTTATCTTCAGCGATTCCACGACGAATAGCGGTCAAATGCTGCAGAACCGGTGGACCGATTTTTCGTTCTTCATTAGGAGGTAATTGTAAAACATCCGTGCCATCTGCAATCTCAATTACCGGAGAAACTGCAGCGGCTGTACCCGCACCAAATGCTTCCTCGAGTTTACCGTCTGCATGCGCCTCTTTAAGTTCCTCCATACTTATAGAGCGCTCTTCCACCTTTATATCCATCTCCCTAAGAAGAGTTATCACGCTGTCACGAGTAACACCTTGAAGAATGGTTCCCGTAAGTGCTGGCGTTACCACCACTCCATCAATTACAAAGAACATGTTCATCGTGCCACATTCTTCTAACATTCGATGCTCTTTTCCATCAAGCCAGAGCACGTTGTCGTAACCCTTATCCTGGGCTATCTTGGTTGCGTAATAACTTGCCGCATAGTTTCCTGCAGTCTTCGCCGCTCCAGTACCTCCAGACGCAGCACGAACGAACTCTCGCGTAACCCATAACCTCACTGGATCCGTATAGTATTTTCCTACGGGACACGTGAAAATCAGAAATTTGTAGTTATCCGAAGGCTTGACCCCAATAAAGTCGTCATTGGCAAACATCACCGGTCTTATGTAGAGCGCACTGTCCTCATCTGAGGGTATCCAATCAGCATCTAAGTGAACGAGTTCTTTCACTCCTCCGAGAAAAAGTTCTTCTGGTATTGCCGGCATCACCATCCGCTCCGCAGATCTATTCATTCGCTCAAAGTTTGCTCTTGGGCGAAAAAGTACTGGCTCTCCGTTAGCCGTCCGGTACGCTTTCATTCCTTCAAAAATGGATTGAGCATAATGCAAGGCCGTCGTAGCAGGAGAAAGCTCTATTGCTCCGTAGGGTACAATACTTGGTTCCTGCCACTCGCCCTTTATATAGTCCACAGCAAACATGTGGTCACTGTAGACCTTCCCGAATACAATGTTGCCAAAATCCACCTCTCCCAAACGAGAGGATGCTGCACGAATAACTTTAATATCAGAAACCGTCTTCATCTCGTTTCTCTTTTCATTTAAATTATTGGAGTACCATTCCAACTATCCAATTCATAACTATTGTAATCGTTTATAAAACCTAAACATATAATTGTTCTTCCATTGTTTACATAACGTGCGAAAAGTACACAAGGATATAAGTGATTACATTGTAAGCTAAGCACACACTACCTAACACGTTAGAAAAATGAAGAAATTTAGTGAACCGACAGGAATGAATTTTAGCACTCTTACCCTGCCCAAAATGAATTTGACAGGGTTAGCACGACATTTCGGACCCGGTCTAATCCTTATGATGACAGGGATTGGGACAAGCCACCTCATTACAGCACCCGTAGCTGGAGGGCGTTTCGAGTTCGCACTGTTGTGGGCCATTCCTATTGCCTACATCTTCAAATACTACGGATTCGAGATGGCGTTTCGTTTCACTAATGCCACAGGCCGAAGCATGCTCGATGCCTATGCAACAGCTTGGAAAAAATGGCCCCTATGGTACGTACTGATCACAACAGTTTGTCAATGCGCAATCGGACAGGCAGGAAGACTCGCAGCAACTGCTGCTGTAGCTTACTATTTTTTCAGAGAATTATTTGCCATTGATATTGCGAATCATTGGTTTGCATTGATCCTAGGCATAGCCTCTGTCAGCCTTCTTCTTAGTGGCCGCTACCGTGTTGTCGAAATCATTACAAAAATATGTGCTGGTGTACTTCTAGCATCGACGTTAGGAGTCTACTTTCTAGAACCAGCACCGATATCTAGTGTGGCGCACTTTGTCTTGATCGAAATTCCCCAGGGTTCTTGGCTCATCCTTGCAGCTTTTTTGGGATTACTACCGACAGGAATCGACGTTTCCTTACAGGCCTCCGAATGGGGGAAAGCAAAAAAAGCTGGGATGGGTCGGATCCGAGAAGAACTTGAATTAAAAGGCCTTGTACCAAAGTTCGATCCGTTTCGTTCCAAAAGTAAAGATTTGACCGTCAATACTTCCGTGTTGCCACCACATGCATTGGAGTATTGCCGCCGTTGGTTTCGTATTGGTCTTTGGGACTTTCGTTTCGGTCACGTGGTTTCCTTTATCATTGCAGTAATTTTTCTCTTACTAGCTGCTGTGTGGCTCTATCCAAGTGAAGTTGAAGGGCGAGCAGTGATCGGCAACATAGCAAAGATGTTTACTATGAGCATCGGACCATCAATGATGAATATCTTTCTCCTAGGTGCGTTCGCTGCGACATTTTCAACAGCATTCAATTACTTCGACGGTTGGCCTAGGGTTGTGGCAGCCTGTTGCCGTAATTTATTTCAAAAAACTGCGTCTTTGTCGGGAACAGCTAAAGAAATGTTGACTCCGGAGCACCGGAAAGCGTGGTACTCCGAATACAACGTATATCGTTTAACCATGATTTACTCATTGATAGCATCTATTGCTATCAACTCAGGAATACCAAGACCTGTATGGCTCATTCTTATCGCATCAGCATTAGCGTTTTTCATTGCTCCAGTCATTTTCGCCCTCAATATGTACTATTGCTTTACTGTGATCCCAAAAGAAGACAAAGAGTTTTACCATACTTTTTTCGACACTTGGTTTAGCTGGCTAAGTTTAATCGTGTTTACAGGCTTAACAGCAATCCTGATTGCCGCAAGAGTCTTTGGGCTTGAACTTTTTGGCGCTTGATGACCAGAAACCGAACTTTGTCAATCGGTCAAGCATTTCATCGCAGAACTCAAGCCTCCATTAAGATCTGTTTCAAAACCCTGAACTTCAAGAGTATGGCTAAGACATGAAAGAAAGAACAAGATCCGCTCAGCAGATGACGAATAACCCATCAGGCCAACGCGCCATACCTTACCGGCAATCGAACCCAGCCCCCCACCAATCTCCAAATTAAAACTATGTAACAGGTCTCCACGAAGTTTCGCATCATCAACACCTTCTGGGAGTCGAATCGTATTCAAAGAAGGAAGGCGGTACGGAGGCTGAACGAACATCTGAAGCCCCATGGCCTCTAATCCAGCCACTAGCGCACGGTGATTTCTCAGATGTCGTTCGATGCGCTTCTGCAGACCCTCTTCCTCGATCAGAACCAGTGCTTCGAGAATTCCATAGTGAAGGGTACTTGAACTAGTGTGATGGTACTTTCTATCACTCCAATATTCATCAAGGAGTTGGGCATCAAGATAGAAACTCACCACTGGCGTTTTTCTCTGTTTTATCACTTCGACAGCACGTTCACTAAACGTAACTGGAGACAAACCTGGAGGTGAACCAATGCATTTCTGTGAACAACTGTAAGCTGCATCAACACCCCACTCATCGATTTTAACGTCGACACCACCCAAAGAAGTTACGGTGTCCAAAATGGTTAAAACACCACATTCCTTCGTGAGACTCGCAATCTCTTCCATCGGTTGTACAACGCCAGTCGAGGTTTCCGCATGCACAAGGGTGAGAACTTTATAGTCACCTGAGTCGAAGGCATGTTTAATAGATTCAGGACTATCAGGTTGTCCCCATTCGGTTTCTATGACCGTAACCAAACCTCCGTGCCGCTCTACCATCTGCCTAATACGATCTCCAAAATAGCCATGGACACAACACAGAACCTTATCTCCAGGCTCAATCAAGTTCCCAACGCAGGCTTCCATTCCAGATGTCCCCGTTCCAGGAACAGCATGTGTCAGCGCATTTTTTGTCTGAAAAAGCATCTGTAGATGGCTTCTAATCTCATCGAGAACTTCAAGATAAGCTGGGTCAAGATGCCCAATTACAGGTGTTGTTAAAGCACGGTACACACGGGGGTGTATGTCGAGGGGCCCTGGACCCATCAATGTTCGCAAAGGAATATCCAAACTTTTTCTACTCATTCAAACAACCATTCTATTCTTTTCTAAATGCCCATCCACGCAGGTAACAATGTCATCGACTATTTTTGAATACAGCCCAAGCTGCGAAGCAATCTTGCGCACAAGACAATCAACCCTTTCTATCTGCTGAGCACCACCTGAAAGCGAACGAGCTGCAGAAGAAGGTTTCAGTAGTCCAAAAGCAGCTTTAGCATATTTTTCAAATGGAACCATGTCTTTTTCGGAAGCACCCAGTTTTAAGCATAGCGCACATACCCAAGTGTACAGTTCTCTGGAAGCATCAATATTCCCATGAACAGCCTCATTTATAGAGATCATTCGATCTGTACGAATGCAGCGATAATTACCGACAAGTAACATCGGCCACTTGGATAATGGGACAAAAACCGACTCATGCATTCGAAGTTTGACTGGAATCTCGATATCACCATCACCGAGGGGCAATCGAGCACCTTCAATGTCTAATTCCAAATCATGAAGGATCTTTGTATGCTCGTCAGCTTCAAAACTTGCTGTTTTAAAGTTAGTTGCCAAACCAACCTGAAGTACATTCTTTGGTTTATTCACCGGCCTAAAAGCCTGAGGATCCGGACTCGCGAGGGTAACCAAACCAGGCTCAAATTTTTCCCAAACAACTGAATCTGCATAACATGACATTAAAGGTTCTGTAATAAGATTAGGAATACGTTTAAGGTACGGGGGTGGCGGGATATTCATGATTGCCAAACAGGGCCGACGAGAAGCTGCCACTCGACACATCAACTCTCGAACACCCTCTGAACGATATTGCGGCTCTTGCATCCCTAAAACAACCAAATCAAATAATTCAGGCTTAACAGCTTCCGGTACAGATGCCAAAAGATCACCGGGAAGTTCTTTTGATCTAACCTCAACGATTGTTTCCCGATCCCGGATCGGAAAATTTACAATGGTTCCCTCTTCGTTAATAAGATCAGCCGTAGGCTTAGTACATACAAGTGTCACCGAGTGACCGGCTAGCAACATCTTGGTACCTAATAGCGCACCATATGAAGCACCCAAAATCAGTACATTTTTCACTGTCTCTTCTTACTCCTAAATCGCCCCTTGATCTCTTGCAGAGTCGATTTCATCCTCATCAAGACCAACAATAGACCTCAAAACTTCATCTGTGTGCTCACCTAGAAGTGGTGACCGGACCACGGCTGCTGGCGAAGCCGACAACTTAATCGGATTACCAACAGTCAGATACTTCCCTCGTTCCGGGTGCTCTACCTCCACCACAGTATTTGTAGCCCGCAGCGATTCTTCGTATGCAAGTTCTTTCATGGACAGGATAGGACCACATGGAACGTTCAACGGGTTAAGAATATCCATCACCTCCATTTTCTCCTTTGTCACTGTCCACTTTTCGATTTCTGTAAATAACTGTTCTAGCTTCGGTAGACGTGCCGCCGGTGTATTCCACGCCGGATCGTCAATCCACTCCTCATGTCCGATTGTCTTCGCAAGCGCGGGAAAGGCAGCCGCTTGAGTAATTATGTAAATGTAAGAATCAGGGTCTGTCTCCCAACCCTTGCACTTGACAATCCAACCAGGATGACCGCCACCCGAAGCATTCCCTGCACGAGGAACCGCATCACCAAATTGCCCAGTTGAATACTGAGGATATTCGGTAAGTGGACCATGTGCCAAGCGCTGCTGATCACGCAACTTAACTCGACACAGGTTGAGCACCGCGTCTTGCATAGCGCATTCAACACGCTGTCCTTTTCCACTTCGTTCTCGCTGTAACAAAGCCGCTAAGATTCCCGCTACTAGATGAATACCCGTGCCAGAGTCGCCAATTTGAGCTCCAGTCACTAGCGGAACTCGATTAATCTCTCCTGTCGTAGAAGCCGCACCACCAGTACACTGTGCTACATTTTCATAAACTTTGCAGTTTTCGTATGGCCCCGGCCCAAAGCCCTTTACAGAAGCGTAGATCATACGAGGATTTATCTTCTGAATTTTCTCCCAGGGAAATCCCATACGAGCAATAGCTCCAGGCGCAAAGTTCTCGACCAACACATCGCATTCAGCGAGCAACTTAGCGAAAATCCTGTTGCCGGCTTCGGTCTTTGGGTTCAGTGTTACACTACGCTTGTTGGCATTAAGCATCGTAAAGTAAAGACTATCCACGTCTGGAATGTCACGTAGCTGTCCTCGGGTTGCATCACCAACTCCTGGACGTTCTATCTTTATAACGTCCGCACCGAACCATGCGAGAATCTGTGTACAAGTCGGCCCAGACTGGACATGCGTCATATCAAGGATGCGAACTCCATTAAGAGCTTTTTCCATCAACTCTCCTTTTCTTTAAAGTTTCATATTACTTTATAAACAACTCTCAACTTAAGCGATCAATTTCATGATTGGAAAACCTGTCACGACTAAGGCAACACAAGATTTTAGCAACCTTCAGCAACTCAACCACAACAAATCTTTTCGTTTTCTGATCAGCGAGAACGGGGCACTATGTCCAAATCGATTATTGCCTCCATAACAGCATCATGAAATCGAGGTCGCAATTCGTAAATCTGACGGTTATCGCGCGTGGTATGAACTCTATTAGTCAAAAGGATTGCAAAGAGTTCTCGCTCAGGGTCAATCCAGATAGAAGTTCCGGTATAGCCTGTGTGTCCAAAAGATAAGTTTGAGAAATAATTTCCCGCCGAACTCGAACCAGAGGGTGTGTCCCATCCCAAAGCTCTACTACTTTCAACCACAAGACCAGCACGACGCGTAAAGAGGCTAATAGTTGCGCCATTAAGCAATCTCTTCCCATCCAAAAATCCGCCGTTGAGAAGCATCTGCACTATGGGCACCAAAGCACGGGCGGTCGAAAACAAACCAGCGTGAGGTGCAATGCCCCCCAACCCAAACGCATTTTCATCGTGCACTTCACCATGTACGATACGACCACGCCACTGGTCTTTTTCTGTTGGTGCAACACGAGAACGTAGTGACTCCTCTGGTCGAAAAAAAATGTCGGTCATCCCCAGTGGTTTAAAAATCTCTTCCCTCGCTAATACATCAAGACTCTTTCCCGTAATACGTTCGATTACTTCACCTAAAAGTAATACCCCTAGATCAGAGTAAGACGTCTTTGTGCGAGGCTCATAATCTAAAGGCATTTTCGCAATAGTTTCAATATAACCACTGTGCGCTTCCTCTGGAGCTCTTCCCTCAAATTGCTTATAAAGGTCAGTCCACCAAAGAAGTCCACCACAATGTGCAAGCAGATCCCGAATCAGCACTTCATCTTTTCCACTACCAGTAAATTCTGGAATATAAGTACTCACTGGAACATCGAGACCCAAAAGCTCTCTTTCATACAAAATCATTGAAAGAGTCGTCGTCACAATGACTTTGGTCAATGAAGCAAGATCGTAGATAGTATCAAGATTCACCAATGGAGCGTCTTCTTGGTAGCTTAAATGACCAAAAGCCTCTTCGAATACTATCTTTCCTCGACGACCCACAATCGCAACCGCTCCAGGAGTAGCCTTTTTAGCAATTCCCTCTTCAATAATTTCAGAAACATGACCAAGTCGCTTAGAAGACATCCCGACGTCTTCCGGGGGCCTAATTTTTTCAAGATTTGTGTAACGTGAAGTCAATTCGATCCCACTTCCTCGAGGATATTCCGCTGAAACATGAACTGGCAACTTTCCAACAACAGATATCTCACCAAACAAAGCTCGGGCGATAGCACGTTGCGACATCGCTGAATCATCATACGTTACTAGAAGTGCTGAAGTCTTAGGAAACACGTCAAGTACGTAAGGATTTCCCAAACTAGCAAACACAACTGGTAAGCCATGTTGTGTAAACTCGAGCAATAAACTCGTCGACAACATTGCTGTTTCCTCACGGTCTACCGCATCATTCATCTCCGAGAAATTAACCACAACCACTATCTCTGACGGATGAAGTTGAATCTGGTCAGCTAAACTGGCAACGGAATCTGGTGTAACACGAAAGTGCCGAATACCACCTGCCCTCCTTGACAGTTCAGTAGTAAGAACATCAGTACCGATTTTACGCTCCGAAAGCACCATCTCGATAAAGACAAGCTGGGGAGACTTAGCACCGTTGAGCGGAAGGACACCAAAAGCGTCACGAAGAAGCGTAACGCCTCTCTCTGCAATTTCGTCGCTCCTAGCCCTAACATTTTGTGCATTAAGAGTTCTTGATAAAGCTGCTAATTCGACTTTTCTGTTGCGGTGAAGACCGACACTCTTTTTTGCTTCCAGAATCCTTTTTACAGCCTCATCAACTCTGGTAGTTGACACTCTTCCTTGATTTACTGCTCGAAGCAACGCGTGATATGTCGCCAGTGGGTCAGGAGGCACTAGCAACATATCAACACCAGCTTGGACTGCAGCAACTGCCACTTCACCATCCCCCAACGACTGGCGGACACCAGCCATGTCCAAAGCATCACTTGCAATAAGACCTCGAAATCCCAATTCATCTCGCAGCACACCTCTCAAAGCCTTTGAAGAAAGCGTTACCGGACGAGCAATCGAACCGTCCAATGCAGGTGCTGCAATATGTGCGGTCATAATAACGGCAACTCCCGCCTCTATTGCAGCTTTAAACGGGATCAATTCAATTTGATCAAGTCTTTCTCGTCCAAATTTTAATACTGGCAATGTCTGATGGGAATCACCCTTTGTCGCTCCGTGACCCGGAAAGTGTTTTGCCGCAGTGAGAACACCAAAACCCTGTGCTTGTCTAATGTAACTTGCACCAAAGTCAGCCACCCTCTCTGGATCATCCCCTAGTGAGCGTGTATTGATCACTTTATTGTTAGGATTGTTATTTAGGTCTAAAACCGGGTTGAGAACTAGTTGAATCCCCAGAGCGCGAGCTTCACGAGCAGTCACCTCAGCTTGAAATTTGATGTCTGCTATGTCACCACCGGCACCAAACACCATTGCTTTCGGAAAACGACTGGCTCCTCTCACTCTCATTGCGGGGCCCCACTCAAAATCCGAAGCCATAAGTAAAGGCACTGAGGACACTTCTTGAAACCGATTAGCAAGAGCACTCGTTTCATAAGGATCACCCTTGAAAAACACAACACCTCCAATCCGACCTTCACTAGCTGCTTCCAGTACCGCTCCAAAAGAAGGTTCGTCTTCGTTCTTAAACATTCCGTCGCTTCGCGCAAATATCATTTGCCCTACCTTCTGCTCTTGAGTTAGCGCTTGAAATGTTTCTTCGACCCAATTTCGATCAGCGTTTTTATTTACTCTGTCGTGCTTCACACTGGAACATGCGGTCACGATAAGTACGAAAAAGACAATACTTTGTTTCATATTTCTACAATCCTACTTAGAATAGGTGCTGTTATGAAGTAAGTCCTAGGTAAACTGTTTCTCTCGCTATTTGACAGCACATCAATTTTCAAAAATCTGTAATTAAGGGTAGTGACAGGCCGAAGCAGATACAATGGACATTGGTTATGCCCAAACCCGAGTTAGTTTTATGCCAAGGTTTCGGAGGTGTAACCTCTTATGCAATAAACACTCTAACAAAATGGGGCTCTAACAACCTGTTGGATATTTCTCAGTGCGTTGTGATGGTTCCAACTGCTGCAGCAAAGGAACTCTTTGTATCACAACTAGAAGACTCTCTCCTTCGACACAACGGCGTTACCATCCTACCTAAAGTCTCAACACCAAGTGAGCTTGTTGAAGAGCTTTCCGTACTGTCACAAAAACATTTAAGAATTGCCAAACCACTTCTTCGCGAAGCACTTTTGGAAAAAGCTTTCGAAAAGGTCGCTCAAACTATTGCTCCACCTTTTGAGATTCGCGATAGCCTTGCTCGTCGTGTCTTACAATTCTATGACCAACTCCGTTTAAACCGCACTACTCTCCAAACATTCACAAAACGCGCTCAAGAAGAATTCGATATCCCGGATGACCAAGGCGCTCAAAAGATGGCATCTCAAACTGACTTTCTAAATGCTTCACTGATACTCTATGAGAATTCACTTTCGCAATTGAGCTACTGTGACCCCATCGCAGTGCGTGAAAAGCTCTACGTTGAGCGATTTCCCTATAAGCAAGTCATCGCTCTTGGTAGCGAAACCCTCAAACTATTCGATATCCACTGTCTTCAACAATCCCATGAATTGGTAACGCTAGAAATCGCTCTTGAAGAAAACGATACCGTTCTACAAACCAAATTAAGGCATACAGCAGCCACAATCCGCTCTTCAGTAATAGAAACTAAGTCTCCTTCCCTCCTCACAAAAGAACATATTGTCGCACGTGATCGGGAAGATTCTATGTTGGACGCCGCTCGTATCATCAACTACGTGAATATCAACCCGGAACGTGTTGCTATAGTCGTCCCTCACCCACTTCCATACATGTACTTGGCAAAAAAAATCCTCAAGGAAGCCCAAATACCGTATCAATTGCACGACATGTTCCCACTAGCCACCGAACCGTACATGGCGACAGTCGATTTAACCCTCATGTTTGTTGAAAAAGATGCTAGTAGAAAAGCTTCGATAGAATTGTTACGGAATCCCTTTTTTTCTTTTAAAGGTGTTGGCCAAAATGAGGTTAATACTTTTGATGCATTTACACTCCGGTATCGTGGGATCAGAGGTTACAAACAATGGCTTCGACTCTACAAAAACAACAACCGTCTTCCAACACAGCCGGCGTTGCCAAATTCAGAAGTGGGAAATGAAGTCGAGAGAATGCTACCTGCACTCAAGTCAATTCTTAACATTTGTAAAACTCTCAAAACAATGAAATCAACCAGTTCACTTTCCGAGAAGATTGCTTGCCTAAGAACGTTTCTTTCAGAAAACACAAAGACTAACCAAGATGACCGTCACCATCATGTACAAACTGAAATTGACTCCATTCTTCATCAATTTGAAAAAGCAACGCGATTGGCAGGAGATCGAGAGGTGGACTTTAAAACGTTTCGCTACAAGTTAAAGCTTGCCTTCGAAACACAAATGCTCAACGAACAAACTGACGCTAGAGGTGTAAACGTCGTAGACGCTCGATCTGCTGGTTTTGGTAGATTTGACCTAGTACTCCTTCTAGGTGTCAATGACGATGAGTGGCCAACTCGGGAAAAGAGAAGTATTTTCTATCCACAATGGCTTCTTCGTGAATTCGGATGGCCATCTGATCGCGAATTACTATTCAACGAGCTCAATCGATTTAAAAACTTACTCAAACTCAGCAAAAAAACTGTTGCTTTATTACGGCACCAACTCGAAAATTCGATTCCCACGGTAGCCTCCCCTTTTCTAGAAGAAGTTACAGGCTGGCTTAATCCAATAAGTCAAAAGCATACCCCGCAAATCAACACTAGCAAGATTCGCAATCTTGTCGTGACCCGTAGCGAAGGACTACGCCAGAACCTTATAAAGCCATTAGCAACTTCTCCCTTTCAGAGAAAGGCTGGAATAATAAATACTCCTCCAGCAGTCCCAACACCTATATCGACTACGGCTTTCGAGCTCTATTTACGCTGTCCATTCAAGTATTTTTCTAGTCAATTGTTGAAACTGAGAGAAGAAGAAGACCCCAACAGCACTCTCACTCCTCTTGAGCGTGGTCGGATATTACATGAAATTCTCGAAAAAGGTTTTCGAAATTGGGACGCTGGAAACAAAAAGCCCCGATCAATAAACATCGACAATTACGGAGAAGCACTCGAATTATTCCGAAAGATCGCCGAAGAAAAAATACCGAGTAAACATAAAGTGACCGAGATACCACGATTGTTCGGCACAGGTTTCGATGCAGGGGACTTGGAATGGTTACTGCGCTGGGAAATGACTCGAGGAACATTAAAAAAAAGATTGGTCGAGCATAGTTTTACGACTCGCCTACCAATATCCATAGGCCCCCGGGGAGAGAAACCATGGTCAATAGACATTAGGGGCCGCATCGACCGTGTCGACATAAATGAAATGAACGAAATAGACGTGTTTGACTACAAAACTGGCCGTGCTCCCGATAGCGGCACAACAATGCAAGTACCCATATACGCTCTCTGTTTATCTGAAGAATTTGCGTCAAAGATCAATGAAGCAGCTTACCTCAGCTTTCGAGATCGAAAAAAAATATCACGCATGGATTTTAATCGAGCAAAAGAATTAGTCGTAAAAACATTTGAATCCATCCAGAATGGAGTATTCAACCCAAAACCGCACAGAGACCACTTATGCGTTAGCTGTGGATTCATCGATGTTTGCAGGAAAGAATTTCTGGAAAAAGAATGACTCGCAACAAACCAACTGTCGACAAACAAGCTCGCGAACTCGCATCCGATCCTCAGTTCAACATCGCGCTCGAAGCGTCTGCTGGTACTGGAAAAACAAGGGTTCTCGTTGACCGATACGTACGACTCGTGGAAAACGGCACAAGCCCCAGGCACATCTTAGCAATTACTTTCACTCGCAAGGCTGCCTCAGAAATGAGAAGCCGTGTAATCGCAGAGTTGCAAGCTCGTCCAACACTCTGGAGTGAATTAAAACCAAGACTTTTCGAAATGCATATCAATACGATCGATGCATTCTGCCAAGGACTCTTACGAGAATTCCCTCTTGAAGCAGGGATCGACCCTGGTTTCAACCTAGTCGACGAGGTGGAAAAAAACCAATTACTTCAAGAAGCAGTAGAACTCTCTCTAGCCGATTCGAAAAGCCATCAAATAGATTTGCCGTTTCTTATCAAACATTTTAGTGATGCCAGACTTCGAAAAGGCATTCGTGATTCTCTGACAAATCACTTCATAAAGGAAAAACTACTTTCAAAATCCCCAGAAAATTTGCCACCCAAAAAAATGATTTTATCAAAAAGCCTCAGACGGTTTTCTGATTTACTCAACACAGGATTCAAAGGTCCAATTGCACTCGACAAGTTTTTACAGCACATGCCTGTCCAGCTAGACACATTGAAATTCGCATTAAAAAGAGCAGTCTGTTCCGATCTCATCACCCCCGCAGACATCGAATCACTAACACCTTATTTCCTTACACTGGAACACAAACCACGCCAGCGACTATTACAAACTTACAACAAATCTTCGTTTTCAAGCCCAGAAGCATACGAAAAACATCGAAATCAAATTTTTGAAATATGCCCTTACATTGCAAAGGCCTACAAACAGTGGCTACGTGATAAGGATTCTTACGCCATCTCTCAACTATCTAAACTCTATCACTTAGCATCAGTAAAATTTTCAGAGCTGAAGCGATCCAATGCTTGTCTCGATTTTGAAGATACACTCCTGACTGCAGTTACCTTACTAGAACAACGAGGTGAATTTGCACAAAGCCGATTTCGACTCGAGTCTAGATACCACCATCTCCTAGTTGACGAATTCCAAGACACTAATGAAATTCAGTGGCGGCTGATCCGAGCACTTATCGAATCCTGGGGAGAAGGCCAGAGCCTAGTGCAAGACTCTATCTTATCCGAGCAAGCTAAAGGAACTGGAACCGGTAAACTTCAAGAGCCAACATTATTCATCGTGGGTGACCGAAAACAATCTATTTATGGATGGCGTAATGCGCGCGTCGAAGTAATGGAAACCGTCTCTAATCACTTGATGAAAATTCGGCCTGGTGGGGGGAAGCAGCTAACGTTACAGACAAGTTTTCGTGCTAGCGGAGAACTACTTAAATTTATCAATGACCTCTTCAGTCAGCTTCCCAAAGTATCACCGAAGTTTGATTGGTCATTTCAATATAGAGAAACAGATCACTTTCCAATCAGTGCAAACAAAAATAATGCTAAGCCAATTGGTATCGCAGCAGAAAGAAATTTGCGTGATGTTGCTGATCGTGTCGCAGACGAGGTGTCCCGTGTTTTATCGGAGGAGAAATGTCAACCCAGAGACATCGCCATTCTATTTCGCAACCGATCGTCTTATAGAGTCTATGAAGATGCGCTGACAACACGAGAAATTCCTACTTATGTCTACCGTGGGCTCGGTTTTTTTGATTCTCCTGAAGTGCGAGACATAGGAGCATTAATTAATTATCTTGCTGAACCGGAGTCTACACTTCGTGCCGCTGCACTTGCACGCACACGATTCATCGGGATCTCTGACACCGCTCTCTTACTAATGTCCGCCGGACCCAACTATAAACTTACTGATTGGTTCACAGGTATAGAATCCGATAGTTCACTACCTTGCTCCGATTCAGACCAGGAAGCGATCCGCCGCTCCACCAGCTTAGTACCCAAATGGTTAGCACTGGTTGATCGGGTTCCACCTGCGGACTTAATCGAGCATGTACTCTATGAAACCGATTACGGTGCTTGGTTTAAGAGAGACCAACATGGTTGGGAGAACCTTAAAAAGGTCATGGAAATTGTTAGACGCGCTCAAAATAGAGGCTATCTAACCATGCATCGTCTGTCGGAGTATCTTGCTAGTGCTTCAACTGGAGAAGAATCCCCCGCAGTTCTTGATGCTATAAATGCTGTCAATCTGATGACAGTACATGCTGCAAAAGGTCTTGAATTTGAAACTGTTTTTCTAGTAAATATGCATAAACGAACTAAACAAGATATTGCACTACCAAAAATCAAAGAACTTCCTGACGGTCAGTTCGAAATTCGTGCAATTTCTCCAACGGAACTTCAAGACGATTATCCAAACCGTGTCGTGGAAGAAGAGAAACGTTTACTTTATGTTGCATTGACTCGAGCTCGAAAAAACCTGATCCTCGCTACTGTATTCCCCACAGCCAAGCAAAAAGATCAAAGCTTGTTTCATCTACTTCCCGGAAGCCTGAAAGACATTTTTACAAGCGCGCTAGACACAAATAACGACGAAGCCACTTGGGGAGAACACTCCCTTCGTATCTTACGTCCAATTCAGAAGCAAACTACTTATCATGAGAGTAGTCACGAGAACAGAAATGTGGCCCGAAAGATGTCAATAAATTCAGCTACTTTTCATCCGTATTTACCCGTATTCAAATTGGATGCGCCCACCCTTACGAAACGACAGATAGCCTTATCAAAGCACCAAGAGTTAACCCAACTTTTTGCTTCAGGAGATGTGAAGTACAGAGTTTCTTTCTCGGTCAAGGAGAATGACCAAATCCATAGAGGCGTAATGAATTGCATCGTAACAACCCCAAAACTCGTCACTATTATCGACTGGGAGCATTGCCCGTCCGAGATGTTGATGCTCAAGCTTCGTGCAGCCCAAGGACTATTTCCTGGACGCAAAGTTAATAGTCTACTCCTGAGTAAGGACGACACAACCCTTGAAATAGATCCAAAGCTTTCCCTCTAACTTCATTAACATCGAACAAATCTCGAAAACACATTAGACGTATGCTTTTGTATCGTCTATCTTTTGTTTAGATCCATAAGGAGGCAAGATGCGTCAAACATTTTTTTGCGCGCTTCTGTTCTTATATGTACTGGGAACAACGGCCTGTACAAATAGAGAACAGCTTAATCTCGACAGCACACTTGCTGTCATAAACGCAGAACTCTATCCAGTCACAGGAGAGATGATCCCAAGTGGAACAATGCTCATACAAGACGGGAAAATTGTAGAAATAGGAGTGAACATCAGCATTCCCAAGCATGCAACCGTCATCAACGCATCGGGACGTTCAGTGATTCCGGGAATTGTAGAAAGCCACTCCCACATGGGGTTTAAGCAACTTAACATTCCGTCGACAGGCAGAAATAATAATGAGCTTTCTGAACCTATCAATGCACACGTACGTGCAATCGACGGATTAAACTCGAACGATGCTGCATTTACATTAGCCCTTGCGTCTGGTGTCACAACCATGAATATCACCACTGGCAGTCGTAGCCCTAACAGTGGTCAAGCGGTTGTCATCAAGCTTCGAGGTGGAACTATTCAAAACATGTTTCTCTCAGAAGGCGGCATGAAGTTTGCTATGCGTGCAGATAGAGAGTACGACAACTTTCCGTCGACAGTTGACGGTGTCAAGGAACTTTTGGCGTCCGAACTTCGTGCCGCCCAAGACTATGTCGAGGCTCGTGCGGAAGCAAAGTCGCTAGAAATTGCTCCCCCTGCAAGAGATTTAACACACGAAGCTTTTGGCAAACTACTGAGTCGTGAGTGGGTAGTAGGAGTTCATACTGGAAGTGAACTTGGCATGCGGCATGCAATTGCACTAAAAAAAGAATTCAATCTTGACCTATACATCCATCATGCTAGAAACACTGATGAAGTTGTTGACGAGTTGCTAGAAGCTGAGGTCCCTATCAGTTTTGGTCCTATACTACCCAGTGTAGGTACTGAAAACCCTCAAATCATGGGTCCGGTACGTTTAGCCGAAAGTGGAGGCACTGTTGCATATCGCGCAGACAATCCTGATGCCCATAAATATTTTTTGCGCCATGCTGCAACGATGTTTGTAAAAAAAGGAATGTCTAAAACTAACGCTCTTGCCGCACTCACGCTAAATCCTGCGAAACTATTTAACCTCGACGAACAAATTGGGAGTCTCTCTCCAGGAAAAGATGCAGATTTTGTGATTCTTGATGGTCCTCCACTCGATTTCGAGAGTCTCGTTTATCAAGTTTTCATCGATGGCAAAGAAGTCTTCAACCGTACAACTGGTGAAAACATTTTTGGACAGCGAGTTCCGGAAGGCTGGTAATAATGCTGAAAACAATTATTAATGTCGTTATTGTGAGTTCCATATCTTTCCTTTGTTGGCCCCAAGAACACCCTACGGCAATCCGCGGTGGTCAGATTTTCACTGGTCAGGGAGACATAATCGAGGGTGGCACAATAATTTTCGAGAAAGGTAAAATTGTGTCTATTGGTAAAGACATCCCGTTGCCTAGTGACACTGAGATCATTGAAGCAGATGGCCTCTTTGTAACACCTGGCTACATAGATGCCTATTCTCACATCGGCCTAGATGGAATGACTGAAGAATTTTACGGACGAGGTGAAGAAGGCCAAGGCGCACTTTGGGACTCCGAAAACCTTATTAATGCATCCCGACGCGTTTTACCTAAATTAGAAGAAACCAGTGAGTCTCAATGGCTTCGAACAGGCGTAACAACAACGTATGTAAGTCCCGGACCGCAAAATCTAGCCGGAGGCGTTGGGATAATCATCAAACTCACAGGAAAGATCGTGACAGAGACTGCAGCAATGAGTGGGTCTTTCGGAGAAACTACACTCAATGCCTTTGAGACACCAACTACCCGCCAAGGAATGATCTCAATTCTGAGACAAACATTTGTCCGCGCCCAAGAAGATGCACTTGAAGGAGACGACGGCCCTATCTTTGCTCAAATTCTCAGTGGTTCACTCCCATTTCGAGTAGTGGTGAATACACCCGATGACATTCTTACAGCACTACGACTTGCTGATGAATTTAAGTTAAAGTTGATTTTAGACTCTGCAGCAGGAGGTCACGTTGTTGCAAAGTCAATCGCCAATGCAGGCGTACCTGTGGTTGTAGGCCCATCAATTATAAATATCGGCGACGGCGGCTCATACGAAACTTTTTCTCACACACCCGCCAATGCAGCCAAGTTACATAAAGCCGGCGTCCGCGTGGCATTAGGCACTAGTTCTCACGGAGTCTGGAGATCTGTAGCAATGGAAGCCGTCGTTGCTAAAGCCCACGGTTTACCTGAAACAGCAGCATTAAAAGCAGTGACATCTGAGGCCGCATCGATTCTTGGCATTGCTGATCGCACTGGCACCCTTGCACCCAAGATGGATGCGGATATTGTTATCTGGGACGGTCGTCCTATCAGCACGTGGGCAATTGCAAAAACAGTAATTGTTGATGGCATCACGCAGTTTGAGAGATGAAATCATCACGAAAAGTCAGGGAACAGTGATGTGGTCGAGCACGAGGCTCACAACGAAAGGAATCTCGCCATGAAACTTAAAAGGTTTGTTGCGTTAATAGTCGCTATTTCTTGTAACACAATTATTGTTAGCGCCGAGCCTCACAACGCGAACTTTGATGTCCTTGAAACAACAATCGAAGCTGTTCATACAGCCATGCGACAAGGAGAGTTGACCTGTCGGCAATTAATACAGAGCTATCTGAATCGTATAGACGCTTACGATCAGAAAGGACCAAACCTAAACACGATACAAACAATAAACTCAGAAGCCTTATTGCAAGCAGAAAAACTAGATGATTCGCTCAGGGCTAACGGCTTACTCAGTGCTTTACATTGTGTACCCATTTTGCTCAAAGATCAGGTGGAAACTACTGAGATGCCAACGACATACGGTTCCGTTCTCTTCAAAGAATTCACTTCTACAAGAGACGCAACTATTGTTCTTCGCATGAAAAAGGCGGGAGCCATCATCTTGGCAAAAACAACCATGGGAGAATTTGCGTCTCGTTTTGTTGGCTCCGCATTCGGGATAATTCGAAATGCCTACGACCCTTCTCGAAATCCTAGTGGTTCATCTGGAGGAACAGGCAGTAGTGTCGCTGCGAACTTTGGCTTGGTGGGGATCGGAGAAGATACAAGTGGTTCTATCCGCGGTCCCGCAAGCGTCAACAACCTTGTTGGACTTAGGCCTACAGTACCACTTGTTAGCCGCTTCGGCATGATGCCTGCCACTCCAACCACTGACACACTAGGGCCGATAACACGCACTGTAAAAGACTCAGCTATACTCCTTGAGATCATTGCTGGATATGACCAAAATGACCCATTGACAGCTTATGCAATTGGTCAAGCACCTGTCTCATATACAAGACAGCTCAGTAAAGAAGGCCTCCTAAACGCTCGT
>CAZFLB010000239.1:0-3918 GCA_964518945.1 uncultured Acidobacteriota bacterium
GTCCACGTACATCTACACGTATCAGTCGCCGTTAAATAAACTCTACAATGTCAATTGAAGAAACTCCTGGTACGCTTATAGCTTCCTCATACACAAGCAGATTACGAAACCCTCCTCCCGTAAGCAATTTCAAATCTAAAAATGTGCATACAGCCTGATCGAGGTCGTTTATACTGCGTTCATAAAACTCAGATAGTACTTGGCGTTGTGACCCCTCTAAGGTTTGTTCTGTTATTCGAGACTCGCCGTTTTCTTGGCGTTTCAAATTTAATTCATTGCACACGACGCTTAGAAGTGCGGGTTCAACTTCTAGATCTACAAGGGTTTCATTTTTCTCAGACGCAGAAATAAAGCGAACTATTCTTTCTGCTATTTCTTCAGAGATGATTGCAGGGGCTTGGTTGACAACTTGGAGCGCCGCAACTGCATTCATGTGTCCGAGCCGAAATCTATTATGTGCGATTGAACCCATGCGATCGGAAAGGGTTTCTAGGTCTGGAAGAAAATCTTCTCTCAAGCTGATTAAAATTTTGTAGCGATGGTGTTTGAAGTCGAAGTGATCTGCTTCACTAGTAGTGCTGTCAGCTGCTTCCATTTCAAGCCGTGATTGCAGTTGGGCTGACGGACGTGCTTCTACAAGGTCCGCAAGCTCTGCTAAGAAAGTATTTGTTTCCTGGGCTTGAGCGAGGTTGCGAGCACCTAGGGTGAAAATTTCTTCGAATTGGTCAAAAACGAGTAACGGTCTAATGATTTGGTGTCTATCACTCCAGAAGTCTGCATCCCGTCGGTGAAAAAATTCCCAAAGTGTATCATTGGGCTCAAAACGGGGTGCTTCTACTTTTGCACGTTCCGCTTCTTCGAAGATAGCAGTTTTCACTTGTCCGGTAAGGTTTGGTTTCTCCTTGGAAAAGTCGAGACGAATATAGACAGGTAGTAAATTGTCGCGGCGCAATAATGGGAACAGTCCTGCTTGGAGAAGAGATGATTTTCCCAGTCCTGAAGGAGCAAAGAGTGTTGTAAGTCTCTCTCGTTTGAGTCTGCGGTACAGCATTTCAGACTCGAAGTCTCTGCCGTGAAAATATTTACTGTCTTGCTCGCTAAAGGATAATAATCCCGGCCAAGGATTCTCGTCGTTTAGAGTGGTGCTCGACGAGGACTTTGATGATTGAAAACTCATTTGTAACTAGCCTTACGATAGCTACGTTGAAGTTCTATTACCATTTCTGTGAATTCGGCGTCTGGTTTACCTTCAGGAAGGATATACCATTTAAACCCACTTAGTTCATTGGGTATGGATTTCGAACATGGTTTCTTATTGTCTACATGAACCGGTAAAACAAAACGTTGAGATGGGTTAGAGGCTTGGCACATGCGAATTGTTTCAATCCATTGGGGTTCGAAGAAGAGACGTTTTACCGATGCCGATTTAGAGGAACAAATGGGGATGAAGAGAGAGCACTCACTTAAGACGTTTCTTAATTTTATATCGGATGAATCGCTGCGAAGTGCGTCGTCCCGTTCGCAAATCACGTCTACTCCGCACTGGTCGAGGGCTTGCTGGATGATTCGAGCTATTACTCGGTCTTTTTCGGCGTAACTCACAAATATTGCACCACGAAATGAACGTTCTTTAGTGCTTGGATTTGGGTTGAAGTCATTCCATTGATGTTCTAATTCTTCAACGAAATCAATAGCGTTGCCAGCCTGAAAAATTCTTAAGCCACCTGAGTAATGTTGGAAAAACACGATACCGTTTTGTTGTTTATGAGGCTCTTCGAGTGTGATGTTTACGTGACGCTCACTTCTTGTGTGTCGAACAAGAAATCGCTTAATCCAATCAGTTGAGTATGTTCCTAGGGCCAAGATATGTTTGGTTTTAAGTTTGTCGAGTAGGAAGTTAGGGGAGTCCTCTGCTCTAGATTGAAGGCTGGCTAGAAATTCTCTATTACTTTGTTTGCTTATGGCATAACTGTAAGGCGTCCGAGTAATTCGACCCATTAAATGAAAAACGGTGGGTCGATTCAAATCATCGAACTCTCTAGGTAGGTCTTGTTTGTCATTAGGGCTGTATGAAAAGACGAGTGTTTGTCTCTGTCCATCAAATCGTTCCATATCTAGTGCGTTGGACATGAGTGGGTCAAAGGTTGTAGTAATAAAAAGTTTGAATTTTGCAATTTCTGCAAGTCCTTTTAGCGATTTTGGCGTTTTAATTGGTTGCAATTCATTAAAGACACTTCCGAGCTTTCGATAAAGTTTCGTTGAGTCATCGGAAACTGCTTGGTAACGTTGGGCGACCTCTTCAAGTTCGTGACCCTCTGGAAGGTTGTCAGCAGAAACCATTAATGAGTTTGCAAGTTTCCGAGCCATTAAAGGGTAAAGAAGGACCTCCTGCCTATCGTGTTCCACAGTTAAGAGCTCTGCACCTGTAATGGGAATTATCTCTTCCGAATCAATTAGAGGGAGTAGTTGTTCCCAAAAAAACTCCGAGTTGAAAATATTGTCCTCCTCCCCTATTTAGAATACAAGAAAGATATGGGTTATGAAGTCCAGATTTACTTTGAAGATTACTTTGAGGAACATTAAAGTGATTGTCGATTGAATTTTGCTGTGGTTTTAATGCTGTTTTCCGATGAAAAGTTTACTCCGATAGATTTCGATAGAGTACTCGAATGAGTTTGTAAGCCTGTAGGAAAGTCTCTGATTGGAACTTGACGCTGTTAAGTCCATCGCGGTCAACTGTCGGTACAATCGAAGCTATGTCTGCAAGGTCAGGGTTTTTATAGATAATTGAAACAGCCGACGGTTCTAAGGCTACAGTAGGAGTGAATGTTTTTAAATTTCGGATAGCATTTTCAGCAGCCTTTCGAATGAGCTTCCTTGCTTGTTCAGGATGCACCAACTCGGCCGTTCGTCGTCGAATGTGACGTTTGACTACAACTGTTTCAATTTCACCAGTGAGTAAAGTACGAATCTCTTTCGAGAAGGCGTCATCGCCCGTGGCAAGTACTACTGGTACGCCGAAGCTGCCAGCAACCCGAGCGTTCATTCCACCTTCACTCATAGGGACACCATTGACACTTATTTCGGCAATTTTTCCGCCGGAACCTGTATGAGCGAATAACCCCGGCTGACCTTCCATGGCGTGGTAGCCAATAAAAAAAACTGCGTCGAAATTTTCATTGATTCCTTCCATCATGCCAAGAGGTTTTGAGTTGTTGCTTATTAATTGAGCCGGGGCAAGGAGCTCTTCAACCTTTAAGTTGCGCATGCTCCCGTGGGAATCATTGACGAGGAACTCTGTTGCGCCGCCTTCACGGGCACCTTTAATGGCAGCATTAACATCAGCAACCATGAATTCGCGACCACGTTCGTACTCGCTACCACTAGCGGATGTCATTTCTGAGTGGGCAATACCGGAGATCCCTTCCATATCCACAGAAATGAAAACACGTATGGGTGTTTGTGAGACCAATGTTGTATTTAATAAAGCTAGTAAAAGTAATAGCTGGGCTGTCATCACCTTATTGTACAAGTCGCTGTGGATGACTGCGAGCCTATTTGCTTTATTGGTCGTTTTTTCGACTAGTTCTTGTTTTCGATGCGACTACTCTCTTCCAATTGCATAAAGGTGTTCCTCGCTGCGAATAAACAGTCGACCGTTAGAAATGGCAGGTGATGCAATAACGCGCTCGTCGATGGAATTTGCGCTAAGCACTTTGTGCTCTGGGCCAGCTTGAATTACGAAAAAATCACCATCCTCACCGGCTAAAAGTAGTTTATTTCCCCATGCAACCGGTGAGGCACGAACAAAAGTTGCTACAGGGATTCTTCCACCTTCATAAACAATTTGGCCAGTTTCTGGTTCAATACAAGTGATAATGCCTTTATCAGACACCAAATACAGGTAGCCACCATGGA
>CAZFLB010000240.1:0-2754 GCA_964518945.1 uncultured Acidobacteriota bacterium
AAATCTCACTACTGGAGAAGTCAAAACGAAAAACCCTGGACAGAGCCAAATTTTGATCGCTTCACTTATAGTGACTTTCTTTTCTTTGAGCCAATTATGGGCCAATCTTTGATTTTGGAAAAACAGAAAGATAAAGCAGATATTATCCGTTTGTTCTTTCAAATGAACCCCAGTCATGAAGGTCTGCTGCTTCAAAATATAGGTGTGCTTGAGGATTTAATTGAAGGTTATTGCTTAGCTCCTTTACGACGAATCTATGCTGAATCTTACAGAGAAGGTTAATAATTACTTATTTCTCCCCTATTCTCTGGGATAGGTTCAGTCAAAAATCTTTTTATATAACGAAATAAGATCGAACTCCCTACTTTATTTTATTTTACGCAACTGTATCTTTTGCATAGAATAGTGGATTAAGTCCTAATTACAGAAAGTCACTTCCTGAAGAATTGGCTGACTTTTCTGCGTAGCAAAGTTCCGGTAATACATCTTTCAGTGCTGGAAGACTTAGACCGACTCATTATGTGAGTTATGGAGAGTAGGGAGTATTGACGGTAACTTATGCAAGATAGACTTAGTGAAGTAATCAGAAATTTTAGATAGGCGAAAAAGTGTCAGTATATTTTCCAAAACCTTTGGGCTTGTATCATCCTGATAGGGAAAAGGATAGTTGTGGTATTGGATTTGTGGCCAATGTTAAAGGTAGTAGTAGTCACGAAATTCTTCTTGATGCACATGAGATGCTTAATAGTCTAAGTCACCGCGGTGCTTGTGGATGTGAGCCAAACACTGGGGATGGTGCTGGGATTTTAACGGCCTTGCCCCATAAAT
Organism: uncultured Acidobacteriota bacterium; assembly: GCA_964518945.1. Lineage (GTDB taxonomy): Bacteria > Acidobacteriota > Vicinamibacteria > Marinacidobacterales > SMYC01 > CAZFLB01. Next base: position 829 of record CAZFLB010000240.1, read on the forward strand.
TTTTGACTAAAGTTGCCCGAGACATAGGAGTAGATCTTCCTCCTGTTGGTCAATTTGCTACTGGGCTGGTGTTTTTACCTACCATTGATAGTGAACGAGATCAGTGTAAATCCCTAGTAGAGAGAGTGGTTTCTGAACAAGGTCAAAAAATTATAGGCTGGCGTGTTGTGCCTACAGACGCTAAAGGTGCTGATTTAGGAGCTACAGCTTGTGAGTCAGAACCTGCTATTGAACAGCTTTTTGTGGCTTCTGAATCTGGATTGAGTAGTGAGGAATTTGAACGCAAGCTCTACATTATCCGCAAAGATGCAGGGAATCAGCTGCGACAATCCTCTATGGAGCAGGCGAAGTTATTTTATATCTGTAGTCTTTCAACGAAAATTCTTGTGTACAAAGGCCAGCTGATGTCTGAACAACTTGTACCTTATTACCTTGATTTATCCGATACTGATTACGAAAGCCATTTGGCCATGGTTCACTCTAGATTTTCTACTAACACCTTTCCTTCGTGGGATAGGGCTCAGCCCAATCGCTTTATGTGCCACAACGGAGAAATTAATACTCTTCGGGGAAATGCCAATTGGATGCATGCTCGAGAGGGTGTTACCAAGAGTCATCTTTATGGAGCTAATCTGGAAAAAATTTATCCTGTGGTCGAGTCAGATTGTTCTGATTCCGGTAATTTTGACAATGTGTTGGAGTTCCTTGTTATGACGGGACGTAGTTTGCCAGAAGCGATGATGATGATGATTCCAGAAGCTTGGCAGAACAATCAGAATATGGAATCAGATAAGAGAGCCTTTTACGAGTACCACTCTTGCCTTATGGAAGCTTGGGATGGTCCAGCTTCTATTGCTTTTACGGACGGACATTATATAGGAGCAGTATTAGACCGTAATGGGTTACGTCCAAGTCGATATTATCTTACTTTTGATGACCGAGTTGTTATGGCTTCTGAAGTAGGAGTTTTAAAAATTGACCCGGAAAACATTCGACACAAAGGTCGTTTGCAGCCAGGAAAGATGTTCTTAGTTGATTTTCAACAGGGTCGTGTAGTTGAGGATGAAGAATTAAAAAATGAATTGAGTCGACGTCGTCCCTATACAAAATGGCTTAAAAATCAAGTAATAGAATTAGATTCACTAACATTCGAGTTGGATGATTTTTCTACAACAAAAGAATCTCTTCTTTCACGTCTGCAAGCCTTTGGATATACAACTGAAACTTTTCAATTGATGCTGTTGCCTTTGGTATTAGAAAAGCGTGATCCCCTTGGTTCCATGGGGAATGATGCGGCCTTAGCCTGTCTTTCTGATCATTCCAGGTTGTCGTATGACTATTTCAAGCAACTCTTTGCTCAGGTAACCAATCCTGCTATTGATTCCATTAGGGAAGAATTGGTTATGTCTCTAGAATGCTATGTGGGCCCAGAAGGAAATCTTCTTGAAACCACGGAAAGCCATGCGCATCGGTTGAGAATTAAACAACCTATTTTGACCAATGAAGAACTCGCTGCTCTAAAACAGATCAATAATGGAGGGTGGAAGGCAAAGGAAATAGATATCACTTGGTCTAAAAAAGAGGGTAAGCAGGGAATGTCTAAAGCGCTAGACCGTATTTGTGAAGAGGCGGAAGAGGCTATTGAGACAGGTTTTACTTTAGTTGTGCTATCTGACCGTAACGCAGATGAAGACTCAGTTCCTATTAGTTCATTGTTGGCTTGTGGTGCAGTCCATCACCATCTTATAGCTAAATCCAAGAGAACGCAGATTGGAATTATTTTGGAATCAGGAGAAGCTAGAGATGTCCATCATCACTGTCTTTTAATTGGGTACGTTGCTGATGCTGGAAATCCATATCTAACCTTTGTAGACTTAGAATATGCACGCAAGGAAGGTTTGTTTGCGGGGGAATATACAATTAAAA
>CAZFLB010000241.1:0-5082 GCA_964518945.1 uncultured Acidobacteriota bacterium
GAATCATAAGGAGCAAGATTTCATATGGAAACACCCACTGCCAAGTTCATCTTCGTAACAGGAGGTGTGGTTTCATCACTGGGAAAGGGACTAGCTTCTGCCTCCATTGGGCGTCTATTAGAAGCACACGGGTACCGGATTTCATTTCTCAAGTTTGATCCATACATCAACGTAGACCCTGGCACCATGAGTCCCTACCAACACGGGGAGGTATTCGTAACTGATGACGGCGCTGAAACGGATATGGACCTAGGACATTATGAAAGATACACGAGCGTTACTCTGTCACGCGTATCCAATGTAACTACTGGTCAGATCTATGACACCGTTATCTCAAAAGAGCGACGCGGAGATTATCTTGGAGGCACCGTACAGGTTATTCCACACATCACAAACGAAATAAAAGCGAGACTTGCACCAGTCTCTAAAGAAGCCGATATCGTAATCATTGAGATTGGTGGAACTGTCGGTGATATCGAGAGTCTGCCATTTCTAGAAGCAGTCCGACAATTTCGCATGGAAGCAGGACAATCTGGCACCGTTTTTATTCACCTAACACTAGTGCCTTACATATCAGCTGCTGGTGAACTAAAAACAAAACCTACTCAACATAGTGTACGAGAGCTAAGAGCCATAGGTATACAACCGGACATTCTGTTATGCAGAACTGAAAAGCCTCTTGCTCAAGACCTTAAATCCAAGATTTCCTTATTCTCAAATGTAGATGTAGAAGCCGTTTTCACTGCACGAGACGTTGATTCAATTTATGAGTTACCACTTGTATTGTCTGAAGAAGGAATAGACGACATTATTCTCAACATGCTGAAGCTGGACAATCAACCGAAACAAATGGACCAGTGGAAACAACTAGTTCATGACATAAAAAATCCCAAAAGTAGTGTCACTATTGCTGTTGTTGGGAAATATGTCAGTTTGCGAGAAGCATACAAGAGTTTGAGTGAAGCACTCACACATGGCGGTATAGCAAACAAACTTCAGGTGAAATTAAAATGGATAGAAGCAGAAGAACTAGAAACTGATGAACTCGGCCAGCTTGAAGGCGTTAATGGAGTACTAGTGCCCGGAGGCTTTGGCCCAAGAGGAACAGAGGGAATGTCAAAGGCTGCGGGCTGGGCAAGAAGTCACAAAGTTCCCTACTTTGGGATTTGTTACGGTTTCCAATTTGCAGTCATTGAATTTGCTCGTTCTGTCTGTGGCCTCTCTAAAGCGAATTCAACTGAATGTGACCCTAATTCACCTCACCGACTAATCTTAATGCTACGCGAGCTTGTTGACATAGAAGAAATGGGTGGCACGATGAGACTTGGGGCGTATGAATGTCTACTACAAGAAAACTCTCTGGCAAGAGCAATTTACGAACAGGATGAAATTTCAGAAAGACACCGTCACCGGTATGAATTTAACCAAGAGTATGAAGACATACTCTCGAAGGCTGGCATGAAGTTTTCAGGCCGGACTCCTGATGGCAAGTTTGTAGAAATAGCAGAGGTCACAGATCACCCCTGGTTTCTAGCTGTTCAATTTCACCCAGAATTCAAGTCAAGGCCTTTATCTCCGCACCCCCTATTTAGGGACTTTATTAGGGCTGCGAATGAATATAAGAATGTCACACCTGAACTCGAACTGACAGACAACAAGACCGCTACAATACGACAGCAATAGCCCTTGCCAAATTCGATACGAACACAACGCGTAAATATCGGTGGGGTAGAAATCGGCGAAGATCGAAGATTTGCACTCATTGCTGGACCATGCGTCATCGAAAGCAAAGAACACTCGTTTTTCATGGCCGAGAAACTTCAAGAAATTACTACCGAGTTAGGTATTCCATTTATTTTCAAAGCATCGTTCGACAAAGCTAATCGCACTGCTGTCGACGGGTTTCGTGGACCGGGCCTAGATAAAGGCCTCAGCATCCTGAGTGAAATTCGCGCGCGCCTGGACACGCCAGTGACTACGGACATTCACAGCTCTGATCAGGCTGATGACTTATCTCATGTCATAGATATGATCCAAATCCCAGCCTTTTTGTGTCGCCAAACGGACCTAATATTGAGCGCTGCTCGCACCGGCAAAGCTGTAAACATAAAGAAAGGGCAATTTCTAGCTCCATGGGATATAGAAAATGCAGCCAACAAAGCACGATCTACTGGGAATTCCAATGTGATAGTAACAGAACGAGGAACCACTTTCGGCTACAACAATCTAGTTGTCGACATAACCGGCTTTCCTATTATGCGAGAGAAAGGAACACCTCTTGTTTTCGATGTAACACATAGCCTTCAACTCCCTGGCGGTTTAGGACGCTCATCTGGTGGGCGTGCTCGCTTTATACAAGATTTAGCACAGGCAGGTGTCGCAGCAGGTATCGACGCGCTCTTCATGGAAGTTCACGAGCAGCCTGAAAAAGCACTGTCGGACGGACCGAATAGTTGTCCGCTGGACGAACTCCCGACAATCCTGAGTCGATTAGTACGTATTGAAGAGGTAGTGAAAGGCGTTTTGTGACACTTCATCTAGCTAGACGAGTACTTCAGATCGAATCAGAGGCAATACAAAGCGTCAGCGATCGTCTGAATAACAATTTCGGAGAGGCTGTTAAGTTTTTACACAGCGTTACTGGCCGAGTTGTTGTTACTGGCATGGGTAAATCTGGGATTGTATGTCGAAAAATTGCTAGCACCCTCAATAGTACTGGAACACCGTCACAATACCTAAATCCAGCGGAGGCAGTTCATGGCGACATAGGGATGATTGTAATGGGAGACGTAGTTATCGCCATATCAAACAGTGGTGGAACCCGCGAAGTTTTACAATTAATCGACCCAATAAAAAGACTCTCAATTCCTTTAATTGCAATTGTCGGCGATATGGGTTCGGTACTAGCCAGTGAAGCTGACGTTGTGATTGATGCTTCGGTAGCCCAAGAAGCATGCCCCATTGGACTTGCTCCAACAGCAAGCACAACTGCTGCACTTGCCTTAGGAGATGCCCTTGCAATGGCCGTTTTAGAACAAAAAGGGTTTACTGAAAACGATTTTCGAGTACTCCACCCTCGTGGTCAGTTAGGGTTCAAACTAGTCCGCGTGGAAGACATCATGCACACTGGAAGTGAAATTCCCAAGGTTAAAACATCAGCCATTCTTCAAGATGTGCTTTCCGAAATCTCCGACAAGAAACTGGGGATGACTACCGTTCTCAACCATTCAGAAAAGCTGCAAGGTGTAATCACTGACGGCGATTTAAGACGCCAATTGCAACAAACAAACGAACCATACTCAGTCGAAGCGCATCGCTACATGACACCCGAACCAATAACAATAGGATCAAATGAGGCAGCAGCTACTGCCCTCGCGATAATGGAACAGAACAAAATTACTTCCTTGGTGGTACTAGGGAAAGATCTAAGTGTCATTGGAGTTATTCATATTCACGATTTGTGGCGACTTGGAAAATACTTTTAACAGAAAGGACCGATGAAATCACATTGAAAAACGAACTACAAACTAAAGCACGAAATATTCAAATGCTTTTACTAGATGTCGATGGCGTCCTAACAGACGGAACATTTATCCCAGACCCACTAGGTACAAGTACTTCGTCTAAAGAACTGAAAAGCTTTCACTCACGTGACGGCATTGGTATTGTGCTAGCTAAAAAAGCTGGCCTAAAACTAGGACTTATTTCTGGCCGAGCATCACAAATTGTCGAGTTTCGTGCGAAAGATCTCGCCATGAATTTCATCAGACTTGGAGTCGTAGACAAATTGCCAGCTCTCTACGAAGCTACAGAACAGGAATCTTTAATGGAGTCCGAAATAGCCTACATGGGAGACGACCTTCCTGACATTCCAATCCTTTCTAGAGTAGGCCTCTCGGCTACAGTTGCCAACGCACCTCTTGACGTCAGGTCCAGAGTAGACTACGTAACAGAAGCAAAAGGAGGACATGGAGCTGTGCGCGAATTTATAGAGTTTATCTTGAAGAGCCAGGACAAACTTGACGAAATGACTCAGGATTACTTAATTTAGACAATGGGCTTTCTAAGAAGCGTTTTCATTCTCCTAATAGGTGCGGGGCTAGCTACGTTTCTGTGGTCAAACTATGACCAAACTGTAGTAATTTGCTTCACTGAACGAATCTGCACAAAAAATCTATCTCTTTCTGCCGCATTGGTTAGCGCAATGGTTGCAGGATTTCTTCTTGCTGTAGGTCTATCGTTTCCTAATCAGTTTCGTTTGCGTCAGCGATTACGAGAACTGCAGCGAAACAACGACCAACTCGAACTTGAAGTTAACGAGCTTCAACAGATGTCACTATCAGGGACATCTGACCAGAGTCTAAACGAACAAGATTTTTCGGAAGATCAAAATTCTAGATTTCCGACAACTTAAACCCATGAACAATTCAGAGGAGCACACCCTCCTTTTAATCCTCATTGTGTTTTTAACAGGCATGGTACTTGGTCGTCTATGGAACCGCTCTCGAAAACGCCGACGATATGGAATTGATAACTCATCAATTCACTACATAGTGGGACTAGATCTTCTAACGACACGTCAAGTCGATCGGGCAATTACCGAACTTACAGTCGCCTCGCGGGACAACACCGATGCTATTGAAATTTCTCTCGTCCTAGGAAATCTTCTACGAGAAAAAGGACAACTAGAACGAGCAATTCAGATCCATCAGGGTATTCTTCACCGTCCCGGCATAACACGTAGTGAGCGCGCACATATACTTCTTTGTTTAGGTATGGACTTCAAAAAGGCCGGTTTCAGAAATCGCGCAAAAGATACCCTTAGAGAGGTCATCGCTCTCGAACCAGAAAATATCTCTGCATTATCCGGCCTAACAAAAATATATGAAGAAGAACGCGACTGGGAACAAGCATTGAATGCAGCAGAACAAATGTCTCAAAAATCAGGGAAAGACAGTCTGACGCATAAAGCATTTATATATAACGAAATTGGAAAGGCTGCCATTGTCAAAAACGAAGTGTCTCTTGCCTCTCAAGCGTTTAATGAGGCCATTCGACTTCAAGACCAGTTAGCCGCGCCCC
>CAZFLB010000242.1:0-3041 GCA_964518945.1 uncultured Acidobacteriota bacterium
AAGCAACTTATTATCCGCCCAGGAAGCCATCAGATGGTTATATTGATTGGTCTTCGGTAGACACTTATATTCATAATCTAGTTAGAGGACTCACTAGACCTTACCCCGGAGCTTTTACGTATTTGCAAGGTAATAAATTGACTGTATTACGTTCTAAATTATGGTCTGGACAGACAGACGGATTTGTTCCTGGAACAATTATTAGGAACACATCGGCAGGAGTTTTAGTATCTACTGGTGGCAACCCAATCCTAATAACTGATTATCAGTGGTCAGGAGGTAGAATTTCCAAAAAATTTGTTGGTGAGACCTTTGAGTAAAGATAATAATTGTAAACAAGTGATTGCACATAATAGTCCGTACATATCGAAATCAGATCTAAAAGCAGTTAGCGATTCTATAAGTACGGGGTGGTTAGCTCAAGGATCAAAGGTAATTGAATTTGAAGAAGCATTATGTAGGTATATGTCTGACGACCAGAATGAGACTCACTTGTCAGGGGTTGCAGTATCTAGTGGTACCTCTGCATTGTTCTTGGCATTAAAAGCATTGGATATTGGAAAAGGATCGGATGTTTTAGTTCCTACTTATGCTTGTTCTGCTTTGTTGAATGCAGTTTATTGGACTGGAGCAACTCCAATCCCAGTTGATGTTTCTACAACACATTTTAATCCTACAGTTGATATGTGTTCTAATGCATTAACTCCTGCAACTGAGGCGTTGGTTTTGACACACACTTTTGGTGTTCCAGTTGATGCAAGAACATACAAGGATTTAGGCATAAAAATTGTGGAAGATTGTTGCCAATCTATTGGCGCATGTTATGAGGAGAAGAAGGTTGGGCTTGTAGGAGATGTTGCGGTGTTTTCGTTTTATGCTACTAAAATGCTTACGACTGGACAAGGTGGAATGGTTTTATCCCATGACAAAAGTTTAATAAATAAAGTACGTGATTTTCGCGATTATGACGGCCGAGACAGTTACTATCCTAGTTTTAATTTACAGATGACTGATTTTCAAGCTGCCTTGGGTATCTCACAACTGGCGCGTTTGCCAAGTTTTATATCGCTAAGAAGTGATAATGCACAAAGATATGTTGATGCTCTTGGGAAAGGTGCGGAGAGATTTTTGCAATTAGGTGATGAGAATACTACTCAAAATTGGTATAGATTTGTACTGAAATTAGGTCGTAGAATGGAGGATTGTCGAAGGATGTTTGATGAGAATAGGATTTCTTGTATTCAACCAGTACAAAAAAATGAATTGCTACATAGATACTTGGAGCTACCATATGTTGATTTTCCTCGTTCTGAGGAAATCTCAGACTCCGTACTATCAATACCTGTTTTCCCCGCCCTAAATGAAAATCAGATATGTAGGATTGAACAAACACTATCGGATTTGGTGTTGTAAATATGATATTAACTGGACATCAGTCGTCTTACTTGCCTTGGATCGGTCTATTTCACAAGATAGTGTTAGCTGATACATTTTGCTATATGGATGATGTTCAATATCAAGTAAACGAATATAACAATAGAAATAAGATCAAGGGACCAAATGGACCATTTTGGTTAACAGTACCTGTACGCAGAAAAAATCATTTGCAAACAAAGCTAAAAGATGCTCGTATAGTGAATAATGAACCGTGGGGTACTAAGCATTGGAAATCCATTGTGTCATGTTATAGTAAGGCGCCATATTTTGCTGACTACGCAGAATTTTTTGAAGATGTTTACCAGACCGAATGGATATATTTGAGCGACTTAAATGAGAATCTCATGAAATTCTTTCTTGATTCAATAGGCATTGATGTTCATTACTGCAAGATGTCTGAACTAGATGTGGAAGGAAGTAAATCGGATTTGATTCTGGATATGTGTTTGAAAACAAAAGCGAATATGTTTGTATTTGGTGCATTGGGGTCCAACTACGTGGATGTAAGTAAATTTGAGGACCATGGTATCAAGATATATTTTCAAGATTATATGCATCCGCAATATCCTCAGTTGTTCGACGGATTTGTGTCTCATCTTTCCATAGTCGATTTGTTGTTCAATTGTGGCCCAAAAACCTTAGATGTGCTTATATCTAACAATGAAACATACGAACTAATAAGCCGTAAACTATAATTACTAATACTATTTTGTTGTGCGTGGAATCACTTGTGGAGATATTTTTGGTTGTAACACTATGAAAATAGCTGCGATTGTTCAAAGTCGGATGAATTCAACCCGATTGCCTGGCAAAGTGATGGCAAAGGTGGTTGGCAATCCATTGTTATGGCATGTAATTCGGCGTGCAGAACGATCGCAGATACTAAACGATGTTATTGTGGCCACAACGAACAATTTGTCTGACGATGTGATTGCAAGTTATTGTGCAGAAAATGCCATCAATTGTTTTCGAGGTAGTGAGGATGACGTATTGGATAGATATTATAATGTGGCTTTAGCTTATAAAATTGACACAATTGTGCGAATTACCGCTGACTGTCCATTGTTAGATCCAAACGTTGTCGATCATGTTATTCGATTTTACTGCAGTAGTGATTATGACTATGTCACTAATACATTGCCTTGTACATATCCTGATGGGTTAGATGTTTCGGTATTTTCATTTGCTGTATTGAAGCAAACATGGCATGAGGCGAGATTGCAGTCCGAACGTGAACATGTAGTACCTTATATACGGAATCATCCAGAGATATTTAGCATTGGAAATGTATCGCATACCGAAGATTTATCCAATCTTAGATGGACAGTAGATGAGCCACAAGATTTGGAGTTTGTAAGACAGGTGTATGGAATCCTGGGTAATGATGATTTTGGTATGAATGATATTCTTGATTTGTTGCAAAGCAAACCTGAGATAGCACAAATCAATCAAGGTATTGTTCGAAATGAAGGTTATGCAATATCATTAAAAAATGATCGCCTAATTGATAGATGATTGATTTAATATAAATACGTGATTTAAGGATAACTTGCTCAAATGAAAGGTCAGCAAATTTACAAACAAGCAATAAAAAAAATTCCAGG
>CAZFLB010000243.1:0-15087 GCA_964518945.1 uncultured Acidobacteriota bacterium
GTAGAAAGGTTTGTAGGGGTTGGTGCTAGCAGAGTCCGAGATCTTATCGAACAAGGCAAAAAGAACGCTCCATGCATTGTCTTCATGGACGAGATCGATGCTGTTGGCCGTCATCGGGGAGCGGGTCTGGGTGGTGGTCATGATGAACGAGAACAAACCCTAAACCAACTGCTTGTTGAGATGGACGGATTTGACTCGAATGAGGGTGTAATCCTCATTGCCGCAACCAATCGACCGGATGTACTAGACCCAGCGCTCTTACGCCCTGGCCGATTCGATCGACGTGTTGTAGTGTCTCTTCCCGATGTATCAGGACGCGAGGGCATACTGAAAGTTCACACAAGTTCCATCCCTTTAGCGAACGATGTCGACCTAATGATTCTTGCGAGAGGAACCCCTGGTTTTTCCGGAGCTGATTTAGCAAATCTAGGTAACGAAGCAGCCCTCAATGCTGCTCGTCGCTCACAAAAAGTCGTAAAGATGTACGATTTTGAAGAAGCCAAAGACAAAGTGCTTATGGGTGCAGCCCGTCGTTCTATGATTATGAGCGACGACGAGAAACGGACAACTGCGTATCACGAAGCAGGCCATGCACTAGTAGCTGCTTTTATTGAGGATGCGGACCCCATTCACAAGGTGACAATAATCCCAAGAGGTATGGCAATGGGGGTTACGATGTTACTCCCCGAGTCCGACAGCTATAGTCACAATCGTTCCTACGTCGAAGCAAAAATTGCCGTAGCCATGGGTGGCCGACTTGCAGAAGAAATTATTTTCAACCAAATTACCACAGGAGCTCAAAACGATCTTGAGAAAGCTACTGAGCTGGCACGTAAGATGGTGTGCGAGTGGGGTATGAGTGAGAAAATGGGACCTCTTACGTTCGGACATCAAGAGGAACAGATTTTTCTCGGGCGTGATATTTCAAGACAACAAGATTATAGCGAAGACACTGCTGTTCAAATAGATCAAGAGGTTAAGCGAATCGCTGGTGACAGTTACAAACGCGCAAAAAAAATTCTTACTGATAATCGCGATGCACTGGAGAGAGTAGCAGAGGCTCTCCTCGAACGAGAAGTCCTTGATGCAAACGAGGTTAACAGGCTAATCGAAGGTCTACCTCTAAAAAAGAAGGAGGTGGTTAAAGAAGACGTGCCTTCCGATGAACCAGAAGCAAAAGAGGAGCAACCTAAGTCAAAAGCATCTCTAACACCACCGATACTGCAGAACCCCGATAGCGTTACACAAAGCTGACCACCTCTATTATCAGTAGCAATCGCTTCCATTTCTGTGGGCGTTAGAGAATATTGGGTTTATTTAAATACAACACGAGCTGTCTAATTGAACTCTCATAAGTTTCTTGCTCGGGAAAAAACACTGCATCTTGGTGAAACAACAGTTTTAATGGGTATTCTAAACATCACGCCAGATTCATTCTACAAACAAAGTCGTATTCAAAATGTTGAATCAGCTATCCAAACAGGCCTAGCTATGGCTCAGGGAGGTGCCAAAATACTGGATCTGGGAGCAGAGTCCACGCGTCCTGGAGCGGTAGCAGTTTCTTTCGATGAAGAATGTGGTCGTTTACTACCAGTCCTCAAAGAGTTGCGTGCTGTGACAGATGTTATGATCTCAATAGATACCCGTAAGGCCTCTGTAGCCCAACAAGCCCTAAATTCAGGTGCAGATATAATAAATGACATTTCAGCTCTCGCTGACCCATCCATGGCAGACGTTGTAGCCAACTACAATGCTGGACTCACTATTATGCACATGCGGGGTGAACCGAGTACGATGCAAGAGAATCCCTCATATTCGAATGTCGTCTCTGAGGTGAAAACATTTCTTGCAACAACTGTGGAAAAGGCCGAATCCAGTGGAATATCATCAAAATCAATCTTTATCGATCCCGGCATTGGTTTCGGAAAAAACACTTCACACAACTTGAAACTTTTAAAATATCTGTCTACTTTTAATGAACTTAATAAACCCATCCTCGTTGGCACATCACGGAAAGGTTTCATCGGCCATTTAATTGGCAAAGACCCGAATAAACGCTTATTCGGGACAGCAGCCAGTGTTGCAATTGCAATTTTAAATGGTGCGCATGTTGTTCGTGTTCACGATGTACTCGAGATGCAAGATGTTGCCATCATTTCGGATGCAATACGGGAATCTTCTTCTGTATCAAGGAAACCTTTGCCATGATGAACTTCTTCGATTTTCTCTTCGGTACTGTGAGAGAAATTTCTTGGATTGACTTCATCGACATTCTTCTCGTCAGTTTTCTTTTTTATAAATTGTTTCAACTCATTCGTGGCGGTAGAGCCGTACAAATGGTTGTGGGTACTCTCCTCCTAGGTTTGCTGTTCTTTGCCTCTCGCTGGGCTGAACTTAGAACTCTAAACTGGCTTTTACGCAACGCTCTTGCTTACGTCGGCCTTGCAATCATAGTCTTATACCAACAAGAACTCCGCCGTGGCCTTGCTAATCTTGGCCAAGCACCACTATTTCGTTTTTTGAATCCGAGTAGCAACGAAAGCACCATTGAAGAACTCCTTCTCTCCATCCGTATACTTTCGAAACAAAAAATTGGCGCAATCATTGTCCTTGAACGAGATATTGGCCTGAAGAATTACATGGAAGGCGGTATTCTCTTAGACGCAACAGTAACCTCTGATTTAATCATTTCAATTTTCAATCCAAAATCACCACTCCATGATGGAGCTGTAATCATTCAAAGAAACCGAACAGCGGCAGCTGCATGCTTTCTCCCAATCTCAATTAACCCGCAATTATCTAAAGAACTGGGGACTCGACACCGTGCAGCTTTAGGGATCACCGAGGATACAGATGCCATTGCCATCGTCGTGTCCGAAGAGACCGGCATGGTTAGTTTTGTTGCTGGCGGCAACCTCACCACAGGACTTGATTCCAACCAGATGCGCTCAACTCTCCAAACAGCAATGGGGCAAACAAACAATCATTCAGAGCAGATAGCCAATGACAGTATGACTGCAACAAACGAAAGGTCTATACCTTGAAACCTCTGTTAACTAAAAATCTTTCTCTGAAATTGATATCTCTTTTACTAGGTTTTATTATTTGGCAAGCCGTATCAAGCGAACAAGGAATTGAACTCACTTTCTCGATTCCAATCGAGTTGCGAAATTTGCCGGAAGGATTCGAGGTTATCAAAGAGTCTGTGCATCAAGCAGATGTTAGATTGCGTGGCACTGCAGAAATCCTTCGTTCTCTCTCACCCCAAGACATTAGTATCGCTGTAGATCTATCTGGGGCAGAACCAGGAGAACGAGTTGCTTATTTAACGCCATCAGATGTCACTGCTCCCTTTGGGTCCCGTGTTATGCGAGTAACACCTGCTCTATTAGAAATAGAACTCGACCGTACGCTGGAGAAAACCGTCAACATCATCCCTAGGGTTTCAGACGCTCCAGCAGAAGGGTTCGAGCTTGCTGAAATCAACCTCTCCCCGAAGACAATTACGGTAATTGGTCCTGAGTCACACATTCAAAACTTAGAGCAAATTACAACAGTACCCCTGTCTGCAGAAGGTTTACGTCAAAGCTTCTCCCGAACAGTTCGCCTTGAACTCAGTCCTCTTGTTCGACTTGCCCATGATGCGAATGTTGAGTTGACACTAGATGTACGTGAACTAGGGGTTCGCTTACTACTGTCTAGCATCAAAATATTTACGCAACCCGAAACAACTTCAGTAATCCTTGACCCCGAAACTATAGATGTATTGATAGAGAGTCCAAGAAGTCTTGTGGAACAGTTGAATGCAGAACAACTAATCGCAGAAATCAATTTATCTCAACTAAATTCTGGTACTCACACAGTTGTACCCGCTGTGCGGATGCTTCAACCCAACACACCAATCCCCTTCGAAATTATTGAGATACGCCCAAACACTATAGAGGTTCGTGTCCAATAACCGAACTTCCATAAGGTAGTCAAGTGTCAAAATTATTTGGAACCGATGGCATTAGAGGCAAAGCCTACTCGCCGCCACTTGATCAAACAACAATATCTCGAGTAGGTCATGCACTGACTTCTCACCTCAGTAAAGACACACCTCGTATTCTGATCGGAAAGGACACACGTGCCAGTGGAACAGATATAGAAACATGGCTAACGACTGGAATAGTGGAGGCTGGAGGCTCTCCGTCATCTATTGGCATCACCCCTACGCCAGCAGTGTCTTTTCTCACTAAGCAAAAGAATTTTGATGCCGGCGTTGTCATTTCAGCATCTCACAATAAGTTTCAAGACAATGGCATAAAACTTTTTTCGTCGCAAGGCTTGAAGTTTAGTGAAGAACTAGAAGCCAAGATCGAAAAGACAATAACGGAAAAAATTTTTACACCTAGCAGTCAGATCAGTCCTGTCCCATCAAAAGTGAACCTAGAGAGCCTTTATGTAGAACACCTGTTAGAGAGCCTAAAAGGTGTATCTCTGCCCAAGTTCAAGATCGCACTAGACTGTGCGAATGGAGCAGCATATAAAGTGGGTCCCGAAATTTTGAATTCACAAAAGCTCGACCTTCTCACTCTGTTTAACAAACCTGATGGTGAAAACATAAACCTGAATTGTGGTTCGACATCAATGGAAACACTTAGGAAAGTAGTAACAGACAACTATTGTGACTTGGGTGCCGCACTTGACGGCGATGGGGACAGAGTTCTTCTTGTCGATGGAAATGGACGCTACATAGATGGTGACACTCTCTTGCTCATCTTTGGAAGACACCTTAAAAAACAAGGGCAATTACAAAGTGGTGGAGTGGTTGCTACTGTCATGAGCAATATGGCATTGGAGGTCGCATTAGCACAGCACGGGGTTTCTCTTTATAGAACAGAAGTTGGCGACAGACACGTTGCTCAGGAGATGCAAGAACGGTCTGTCAGTCTCGGCGGCGAACAATCAGGACACATTATATTTTCCGATTTCACCCCTACAGGCGATGGCCTATTAACATTGCTGCAATTACTCCGCATCATGGCAGAAGAGAATAAAAGCCTCACTGAGCTTGCTGACATGGAATCGTACCCTCAGATACTCGTAAACGTAGAGGTGCATTCCAAACCGGATATATATTCCATTCCTGAAATCGAAAAGTCTATCGCTGTAGCGAAAAACAAACTTGGTGAAAGAGGTCGTATGCTCATCCGATATTCCGGAACAGAATCGCTTCTTCGAATCATGCTAGAAGGGCCTAACAAAGCCGAAATATCTGATCTTGCTGAAGACATAAGTCGTGCCGTTGACCGGTCCATCGGAATCTCAAATATTTCAGCATGATAATTGCTAAAAACATCACATCCAATCCAACTCATGACCCCGTCGATCAGTAATTGATTGTCGTATTGATAAACTACAAGCTAACAAAACATGTGATCCCAGTAAAACTATTGAGCCATTATGTACATCACAATCTGAAATCTCACAAGAATCGTCTTGAGATAAAGAAAGCACATCCCATTTTTGTCGTATTAACGATAAAATTAAATCACTGTTAAACTTTGTCGATATTGAACCAACTAGGCATAAACTAAAGCTATCTAATATTGAGTCGAACCCTAAAAGACACCCGTAAAACCATGGGAAAAACTGAAGAACTTAAAAAATCTACCATCCGCGAATACTTTGAGTCTATTTGTGTTGCCGTAATACTCGCCCTTTTTATTCGTACTTTTGTGTTTCAAGCTTTCAAAATTCCTACTGGTTCGATGGAACAAAATTTACTTATCGGTGACCACCTACTTGTTAACAAAATGCTTTACTCACCAACATCTAGTGCGTTTGAGCGCAAGCTAACACCGATCCGAAATGTACGCCGACAGGATGTCGTTGTTTTTAAGTTTCCAGACGACCCCAAACGAGACTTCATTAAACGCGTCATCGGATTGCCAAATGAACGGATTCGTATTGTCAATAAGCAAGTGTATATAAATGATGTCGCCCTTGAGGAACCCTACATTTTTTTCCGAGATTCTACGACAGCTCAACCAACCTATTTATTCGATCCAATGCGTGACAACATGTCCGAAATCATGATTCCGGAAGGCCAATATTTCGTAATGGGTGACAACCGAGATAATAGTCATGACAGTCGATACTGGGGGACACTTGATGGAAATTTATTGAAGGGTCGCGCACTCATAATTTATTGGTCTTACGAAGCCAGCCGAGACGCTTATATGAAGCAGGGGTTAGAGTGGGGAAAAGAGCTTGTTTCAGTAGCAGTAAATTTTATTCCTAAAACAAGATGGAAACGTTTTTTTCACCTCGTCCGTTGAGTAAATTTTCAGGCTAGCCTTATATTATGGTGATAATAATCTTCAGAAAGAATTCTTGAAGCATTGTTAGGACTGCAGACAAATCATACAATGCTATTTTACGCCAGCAAATAAACGACCCAAGCTGTTACTCATGACAAGTCTATGAGGACTTGATTCATCTGCTTCCTATTCTTCAGTTATACGAGGGCCAAACAATGAAGTCCCCAATCGAATCATTGTAGCTCCTTCCTCAACGGCAATTTCGAAATCGTGACTCATGCCCATCGAAAGCTCTACACCCGATAGCAATCCCCTGTTCAATGCCTGATCCCTAAGTTCCCGCAATCGAGCAAAGTACGGCCTTAACTTTTCCAAATCATCCAGATATGGTGGCAGAATCATCAAACCTTGAGTGCTTAAATGAACGCACGTCTTAAAATGATCGAGTGTTTCGAATAGTTGATTAACAGGGATGCCGAATTTAGTAGCTTCATTGGCAAGATCTACCTGTACGAGAATTGCTTGTTGTTTTCCAAGCTCTTCGGCTGCGGAGTTAACACGCCTACCCAGAGAAATACTGTCAACCGAGTGGATCACGTCAAAAAGGCTAACAGCCTTTTTGACTTTATTTTTCTGCAGATGACCAACAAGATGCCAACGCGCCGGGAACTCAATAACTTTCTTTTTGATATCCGCTTCCTGAACCTTGTTCTCACCGACATCCCTGACCCCCGCTTTAATTATCATCTCAACTTCTTCAATTGGGCGTGTCTTAGTTATGGCTATCAGCTGAACATCACTTGGCTTTCGTGTAGCACGACTTGCAGCCCGTTTTATACGAGCACGCACTTGTAATAAACGCCGAGAATTTTCCATCATTTGGTCAATAAGATACAGCCAATCGTAACCGCCCTATTTACCTGTCACTTCTGTATTCAATTTATACTGAAGCTCGCACTGTACGTAGGTGCTTCCCAAACTCGAACACGGCTTAGTGTTGCTTCCTGAGGTAGTTCTCTTGCGATCTTTTCGAAAAACACCCGTGCCATATTTTCAGTTGTAGGGTTCAGTTCATCAAAAGGAGATAATTCGTTTAAATGTCTGTGTTCGTAGGGTGCTAAAATCTTTTTAAGAATAGCTTCTAGTTCGAGAAAGTCGACTATATAGCCTCTTTCAGGAAGCACATCAGTCCTCACAAAAACCTCAACCCTGAAATTATGACCGTGTAGTGGTTCCAAAACATCTTTGTAATCTCTCAGCTGGTGAGAGGCTGAAAATGTTGCTTCAACCGAAATCTCGTAAACGTCTTCACTCAAACAACACCTCCTAAGTTTTCACACCCTTCTGTCAAGAATCGTACAACTTCCTCTCTATCGTGCGTCAAGCGATAGGGAGGAAGGCTGGCGAGAAACCTTTGGCCATAGGCTTTGTTCGTTATACGACTGTCTAGCAAAGCAACTACACCTCTATCAGTCGTTGAACGAATCAAACGACCAAGGCCCTGTTTCAATGACAACACAGCCATTGGAACTTGGTAGGTTTCAAAAGCATTAGCACTAGAACTCTCGATAAAATCAATACGTGCAGAAGTAAGAGGGTCGCCAGGAAATGCAAAAGGTAATTTATCGACAATGACACAAGAAAGCTGCCGACCCATCACATCAACACCTTCCCAAAAGCTAGAAGTTGCAAAGAGAACTGCATTAGGAGTTTTCTTGAATTTTGTAAGAAGTGCCGAACGGGGTAAATCACCTTGAACTAGAATAGGATAAGGGAAATCCTCACTAATAGAGTTCCGAACAGAATGCATATTTGCAAAACTCGTGAACAACACAAACGCGCACCCTCGACTAGCGGCTAATAGAGCTTCTATTTCACCTACAGCTTGTAGCCGGTAGCCTGTATCTGCTGGAGCCGCAATATGCTTTGGGATATAGAACATAGCCTGGCGTTGGTAATCGAAAGGTGAGGGGAAAAGTTCACACTCTTGGGAAGATACACCAAGCCGTTCACTCATGTAATTAAATGAACCTTCAACAGAAAGTGTGGCTGATGTCATAACGACACTTCTCTTGCGACTTAGTAACATTTCTTTCAGCAAAGGAGCTATCTGAATAGGTGATGAACGAAATACAACAGAATGTTGTCGACGTTCGCACCAAGATACAAAAGCTGGATCTTCAACTTCCAAAATAGTTTTTAAATCGACGAATAATTCGTCAATCCGCTGAACGAGAGCAACGCTAACCTCATCTGGGTTAGATATTTCTTCAAGGCTATCACGTACTATTGAGAGTTCCTGTACAAACATATGGTGTAATTGGCTTTGTTCTTTAGTTATTCTGTCAGGTCTAAGGCGATATCGTTCTTCCTTCTTCACATAAATTGCAAACATTTGCTTCGATACATCTAACGACCTTCTAAGTTGCAACCGCAACTTTGAAAGTGTCTTGCCAAATGAATGAGTACCACACAAAGCATCTATATCTCTTACCAATTCTTCAACACGCATACTACTAACGACAAGACCAAAGTATTGGGTCGCAACATCTTCGATCTGATGTGCTTCATCCAGTACGACGTAGTCATAATCAGGAATCACTTCACCGTAAGAATCCTCTCGAACCATGAGATCCGCGAAGAGGAGATGGTGATTCACAATCACAATATCGCTATCAGCAGCTTCCTGGCGGAGCTTTGTTATATAACAGCGTTCGAATTCTAAACAGTCTTTACCTGTACAGTTTTCACTACGGGCTGAAATGGATTTCCAGAAGCGGAGGTTTTCGGGGACGCCCTGTATTTCTGCCTTATCACCGGTCTTTGTTACCTGTGACCAGTCCTGAAGCGCTTTGAAGTGATGAGCCTCTTCAAAAACGGTAAATGCCGGCTGCGCGGCAAACTGTGCGTACCGTGTCAAACATAGATAGTTGCCCCGGCCTTTCATTAGGCACGCCTTAAACGGAATTTTCATAGCCTTACGTAGCAGAGGAATATCTTTATAAAAAAGTTGTTCTTGAAGATTCTTAGTCCCGGTAGATATAACGACTCGCTGACCTGATAGAACGGCTGGAACTAAGTAAGCAAGCGTCTTACCAATACCCGTACCGGCTTCGACAAGCGACTGCCCTCCCTCACGAAATAACTGAGAGATCTTAACAGCCATGTTTCTCTGTGAGACCCGGTATTCAAACTCAGATATGGCTGTCGCCAGCTCATTGCCTGGTTCGAAAAAACTTCCTACCCGGTGCTCACTCAAACTACTTAAATCACGAATGAGGGAGACCGCCATACCCTGCTCTAGATTGCAACTCCAAAACTAAGTTTGTTAAAGTTGAAAAAATCGAAAAATGATTCTCAAATGTACCACTCAATCATACTTTAGCTTTTAAATAAGTCTGGGTAGAGTGGAAACTCTTTGACCAACTGCCGCACATCCTCAGCTATCCGATGAATCTCTTTTATATTGTCTCGAGCCTGTAACGCACGAGCTATAAGTCTACCAACATATTGCATCTCTGATTCCTTCATTCCACGGGTAGTCAAAGCTGGTGTACCTATTCGTATGCCACTAGCAACTAGAGCAGGACGTTCATCAAATGGAATAACATTCTTATTTACCGTAATCTGAGCCTGTTCTAGAACCTGCTCAGCTTCCTTCCCAGTAATATCTTTCGCTCCGACATCTACTAAAAGGAGATGAGTATCGGTACCACCAGATACAAGGCGAAAACCTTCCGACAACAACGTCTCTCCAAGGGTTCTAGCATTAACTACAACTTGGTTGGAATAAACTTTGAACGAATCTGTGAGTGCTTCTTTAAAACAAACTGCCTTAGCTGCAATCACATGAACTAGAGGGCCACCCTGAATACCCGGAAAAGTGCGGCGATTTATATCCTTTATTTTTTCCTCACTAGAAAGAACAAATCCACCCCTGGGACCTCTTAAGGTTTTATGGGTAGTTGAAGTAATAAAATCAGCATGGGGTACAGGTGTTGGATGCGCGCCTCCAGCAACCAACCCAGCAATATGGGCCATATCTACCATTACAATCGAAGAAACACCGTCGGCAATCTCTCGTATACGTGCAAAATCAATGCCCCTTGGATACGCACTTCCGCCAACTACAATCATTTTAGGGCGTTTCTCTCGTGCGAGGATTGCCAACCGATCATAATCAATTGTTTCATCCTCCTGGCGCACACCATATGGAACTACATCATAGAACCGACCGGAAAAATTTAATGGGTGTCCGTGCGTTAAATGGCCACCATGAGACAAATCCATACCCATAAAAGTGTCTCCTGGCTTTAAAACCGACATATAGACCGCCATATTGGCTTGGGTTCCACTGTGAGGTTGAACGTTTGCTCTCTCTACTCCAAACAACTGGCAAGCACGATCGATTGCCAATCGCTCTACGGTATCTACCACCTCACATCCGCCATAATAGCGCCGTCCAGGATAACCCTCGGCATATTTGTTAGTGAAAACAGAACCAACCACATCTAAAACAGCTTGGCTCGTGAAATTCTCAGATGCTATCAGCTCTATACCATCTGTCTGACGCTTCAATTCAGCCTGCACTGCTGCATAAATATCTGGATCCGTATTAAAAAGCTCTCTGTGCAATGGGTTTTTCATAAGATCACAATCTTAGCTCTACAAAGGTTAGCGATCCACATCTAATGCTTTTTTATTTGCAAATTGTAAAACTTGATTGATGTATCTCGATGTCGTCGTCCTAACCTCGTCAAACTGCTATAATTTATTTGTAGATGATTTAACCCTAGCCTCGTGATTTCTGCGGGCAGGTCAAAAATGAACTTTACCCGTCCTAAATGGAAATCTTCGGACATTAGAAATTCTAGGTTGCAGTCGTTTAATGAGAGCTCTATCTGTTTCCGTTTTGAGACAAAGTCTAGAATGAGTTCAGCCTGTAGATCGTCCCCACCTTTTTCCAGCACAAAAAAGAGCTCTGAGCTGTATCCTTGAGATAGTCGCGATGTCTCAAAAGCACCCGCCGTTGGTGGATACCAACCGTCTCCAAAATAAGGTAGTTCACCAGCACCTATTGTAAATTCCTGTTCGTCTGGGCCAAGATGTTTGCCCATGAGCATAGACCGATCCGGGACCTCATAGACGGTAATTAAACTTCCTAAAGTGTTGTTATTTGCAAAGTGAGTCACTTTCCTTAACCCAATGGTCGAAAGCCCCGGTGGATACCCTGAGTGCATCACCCAATCGTAATTTCCAAGAAACGTGCGTTCTTCGACACTTAAGCGATGTACCTTGTACACCTCCGAATTCAATGCCGGGGTCTGTTGGTCTTGGAGCACTCGAGCTCCCGGAGGTATTTTCTCACGCACCCAAGAAGCAGCAAGATCTGTAGTGCTTTGACGCCCCACTCGCCGTGAAAGGTCTATCGTTCCGATGGCAGGTACGATTGCTACAGCTAAGCAGAGAGTTTTCCAAATCCAGTTAGATAGATGTTTAGAGAGACGATCAAGCGCATTCGCCGCAAGAACGGCTGCAAAAGGAACAAGTACCAAAGCATGTCTGGGGTACGCTCGATCGAAAAAAGAAAAGACAACCAAATAAGTTAGTGGATAGGCGCTGACAACAAGAACTCTCCGGTCCATAGTCTTCAAGGCAATAAATGTCGTCCCAAAAGCCAAAAGTGCCGCTGGGATACTAACACCTCTCATTGCAAGCTGACGTGTTAGTTCAAGCGGAGCGTTGAGCTCTGCAGCTTGGTAGTAGGATGCATGCATAGATACCCCATTTACAAATTCGGAGAAGTTCGAAAATGTATAGGGACTCACACAAACAAATACAACAGCCGAAGATAATCCTCCACACAAGAATTTTCCTATATCTCTTTTCTCTTTATTACCTAAAAGCGAAGCAACGACATAGGGTGCAACCGTAAAAATACCCGTATATTTTATTGCACTGGCTAGAGCAATCGACACCCCAGCAATAAAAAAATCGCTGGAATTTCTTGAATCAAGTAATCTCAAGGATAGAACAAGAGACAAAGTTACAAAAAACATAAGAACCAAATCTGGGTTGACGTTTGCAGACTCACGAAATAATAATGGTGAGAAGGAAACAAGGCTTGTTGCAATCACCGTGCTCCACAAAGACAAATACCTAGCCATCCCAAAAAACACAACTAATCCAGTCAGAACACCCGCCACAAGCGACACACGACGTGCGAGAAGATAAAACACCTCTCTGGGGGAATCTTGGACCTGAACTCCAAATAATACGATATGCGCTTCTGCTACCATCCTTTGTATATAGAAGTGCAGTCCTGGATACCCTCTGTGGCGATGGTCAAAATCTTGCATGCGAATCATCTCTAATACATTTTCGACGACCTCACCTTCATCAGGGCCAACATAATGTTCGATATCATGAGATGCTATCGGCCATCGAAGAAAAAAAACCAGTGCCAAAATAGCAGTAACAATTATTACTGCTCCCCAATTCTGCACAGATTGACCCTTAAGGGGTTTATTGCAAAAATTGCCATTAAAATTAATGGCAATTAGCCAAAGAGCAAACAGGCCGAACGTAAAAGAAAAACCACCAATGCCAAAAACAATTGCTACGAGAAGTAGGGCTGAAACAGCCGTTCTGAACATTACTTCAACTTCGAAGGCGACAATCTGCTAACAAGTCCTGTAAGGTGTCTCTAATAGAAAAAACTGGGGTCCACCTTACTTCATTACAAAGCCTTTCTGGATTCCCTACTATTAAAGGTGCATCAAGTGTATGAAACTTAGTTGGATCAATACGAACCTCAACATCTACGCCTGAAAGTTCTATGAGAGTTTCAAGAATCTGTCGTGTCGATATAGCCACACCGCTACAAACATTATATGCTCGGCCAGGCACACCGTTTTCAATAATTTCTACATAAGCCCTTGCCACATCTCTAACATCAGTGAAATCACGTTGAGCATCAAGATTTCCGACAACAATTTCAGGCTCTCGCACACCCTTTTCTACTTCCACGATCTGTCGAGCAAAACTTGGGCAGACATACATGTCAGACTGCCCAGGACCGGTATGGTTAAAGGACCGTGTCCAGTAAACAGGTAAATCTTCTGACAGGAAATAGCGCTGCCCCAATAGCTCTTGAGACGATTTACTAACTGCATAGGGTGTTAACGGCTTCTGTAAACAGTCCTCAGAAATAGGTTGGTCTTCTTCGGAAACTCTTCCGTATTGTTGCGCCGAACCAATCAACAAAACCCTCGGCACATCATTCATCTGGTGAGCAGACGCTAATAGATTTTGGGTGCCAATCACATTGGTCTCCAGCGTCTTTCGTGTATAAGTGAGCGACCCCTCAGGATTCGAGAATGCTGCAAGATGAAAAATAGCATCAGGCTGAAGCTCTTCAACAATTGCAGCAAGTTTGGAATGGTCTAGTAAATCACAACCAACAACATTGTCTTCGCTGTAAAATGCAACCGCTTCCATATACTCCGCTGGATGAACAATCTTCAAAACCTCATGGTCACACGTTAGCAAATGTTCCGTCAGATGACGCCCTACAAAACCGAGGGCACCCGTCACAAGCATACGCACTTAGGAAATCTCCTCTCTCCAGTAATTAATCATGTCCTGAAGAGTCTGCTTGTATTCAATCTGGGGGTGCCAACCCGTCGCATTCTTAAATTTAGAGGCATCCCCTAGCAACACAGGAACGTCAGACGGGCGAAGTCGCTCCGGGTCTTCATTGACCTCCACATTTTGTCCTGACATGTCTATAAGCATGTCCAAAACATCCTTTATTCGATAATCTGTTCCGCTGCAAATATTGTAAACCTCTCCTGGTTCACATTTTCCATCAAGGGCTAGCCAATACGCCCGGACGATGTCCCTAACATCAGTGAAATCACGTCTAGCTTCAAGATTTCCAACACTTATCACAGGAGGTTTGTTTTGTTTCTCGATCATAACCAGCTGTTTGGCAAAGTTTGATGAAACGAAAACATCACCGCGCCTTGGGCCATCGTGATTAAATCCTCGTGTACGTACAACTTTCATACCAAAACTCTTGCAATACTGGTAGCCTAAATAATCTTGACCGACCTTGCTTACCGCATAAGGAGAGAGAGGCCGCAGTGGGGTTGTCTCTTTGATTGGAAGTTCGTTTTCGTAGACCATTCCATACTCTTCACTTGAGCAAGCAATTTGTATCCACGGCTCTAATTGGAGAACACGGACTGCCTCGAAGATATTAAGCTGTCCAAGTATGTTAGTAGTTAACGATTCTCCTGGTGCATTCCAAGACGAAGGCACAAAACTTTGTGCAGCCAGATGAAAAATACGATCTGGTTTGACACGCTCGATCAAATTTTTCACCGAACTCGAATCCCGTAAATCACATTCCATCAGTTCAACTTGTGATTCGAAATTTCGAATGTTTTCAGTACGACTACGCCAACGCAACGTACCATAGATATTAGTGTTTGGATATTCCTTCAGAATGTACTCCGCGAGATGGCTTCCCGCAAAACCGGTAATACCTGTTATTAGTACACGCAATTAACTACTCCTACTCTTTGAGATTTCTCTCATTTTTGACTTGCATAACCAGATATTTCTTCAAGGCGTCATACCAAGAATTTACACTCAATCCACTGATTTGTTCATACTTTTCAACTGAAAGTGCTGAATATGAAGGCCTCTGTGCAGGGCGTTCTAGTGATTCGGAGCTAATGCGGCTTACACTCAACTCATCAAGCTTTAAGATTTC